>JAJAYX010000353.1 GCA_026785985.1 Rudanella sp.
GCACCACCTCGTCGATGATGAGTTTGCCCACATACAGCGTAGCGGCAGGGATAGCCGCCCGGAACAACCGCCCAATCGCATTACCCAAAAACAAACCGGGGGAGGTTTGCCAGACCAATTTGAAAAAATCGGGTAGGTTTTTGAGCGCACTAAATCGGTCTTTCCAGTTCAGGGGTTTCTCGTTGGGTGCGGTAGTAGGTGGGGGACCAGGTTTACTTTTTGCCATATAGAACTAATCGGCAAGTCAGAAATCTGCCGTAATTTTATCACAAAAACAACTGCTGTTTGGTTCAGACTGAATAACCTGCTTTAATCTATGGCACTTTTTCGTTCAACTATTTTCTTAGTGTTGCTTGTCTCTATCAGTCCCGCTTTTGCCGATGGCATTCGGTTTTTCCACGGTTCGTGGTCGCAGGTGCTGGCTGAGGCCCGTCGGCAGAACAAGCCCATTTTCATAGATGTCTATACTACCTGGTGCGGACCCTGCAAACTCATGTCGGCGCAGGCATTTCCGAACGCCCGCGTGGGATTGCGGATGAACGACAACTTTATCAACTACAAGATCGACGCCGAAAAAGGCGAAGGCCAAACCGTGGCCCAACGCTATGGTGTGCAGGCATTTCCGACCTCGCTGTTTATTTCGATAGAAGGTAAACTCATCCGCCGGACGCTTGGCTATAACGGCATCGACTGGTTTCTGGCCGAGGCCCAACGCGCCCTCTCCGATGCCAATGAAAGCCACACGATGGCCCTCTGGAACAAGAAATACGATGCAGGCGACCGCTCCCCGGCTTTTATGCGGGGGATGCTCCGCAAGCAGGCGGAGTATGACCGACCAACGGGCGACGTGCTGGATGATTACGTAAAAATCTTGCCTAAAACCGATTCGCTGGCGATGGAAGAGATTCAGTTTCTGGGTAAAATGCTTTCGACAACCTACACTAAAGCCTATTTGTTGCTGGCCGAAAAAGCAATTCAGATGGCTCGCGATTCCACCAAACGCCCCTTAACAGCGAATCTGTCCAACGCTTTTGTTCGGGCCGAAAAAAACGATCTCAACGATGCTGTAGCGGCTCAGGACGAGCTTTTAGTGGAAAGTCTGATCAAGAATAAAGCGGCCAAACAACGGCTCGAAATGGGTGTTGGCAAATCCCCGCTTTCGCCCGAACAGAAAGCCCTGCTCGAACGCGCAGCCGACGACACGCGCCTGCGGTTCTACCAGGCATCCCGGCTTAAGGCTCACTATGTTTCGCTGGTTAAAAAGATTGCCGAAACCCGCCTGATGGCCAAAACCGATGCCGAGTTGGCCCGAGCCGATTCGCTGACATTCGACCAATTAACGATTCCATCGGGCAACGTCTCGGCTATCCTGCCCGATACAACCAATCAGTCGGCAACCGCTGATTCAGTAGCCACAATCGTATCGCCAAAGAAACCCGTGTCGAGCCTGACAGCCCGCCAATTGTGCGATCTGGCCAAGGGCCTCACCGACAATTCATCCGACAAAAAAGACATGGCTCTGGCCCTTGGTTGGTCGGCGCGGGCAGTGCAACTCGATGCTTGCCCCCCCAACGTGATCGCCCACGCCCGAATGCTCACCCGCATGGGCCGCAAAGTCGAAGCCCGGCAGCAACTCAGCAAGGCCATTGCGGCCAATCAGGATAATGAAAATGGTAAAGCGTTGTTGCAGGGAGAGTTAGCCCGGTTAAAGTAAGGGAATTTACGCCCACTCTTTTGGCTGTACCTTATCAAATTTTTTTGTAGGTTTGCCGTCGTAAACGCGCCCGCTCTCGCCGGCCACAAACGCCCGATGAAGTTCCTCGCTTAAAAAACCTACTTCGGTTTTTTCCTTTCTTCCGCCACCATATACTGGTCGGCCTACTTCATCTTTTCTGTTTCATGGGTTGCCGATAGCCAATTGGTTGTGGCCTCTATTACCCTCTCCAATGACTAAGTTTTTCAGGTTATTGCTGGCCGCATTGCGCGGTACAGAAACCAATTTTACGTCTGGTAGTATCAACCGGGCCATTTTCCTGCTATCCGTACCCATGATTTTAGAGATGGTTATGGAGTCGCTTTTTGCAGTGGTAGACGTTTTCTTTGTGGCTCGAATTGGCACGGAAGCCGTGGCCACCGTGGGACTAACCGAGTCGGTGTTGACCGTGGTTTATTCGCTGGCCATTGGCATGAGTACGGCGGCAACCGCTCTCGTTGCCCGGCGCGTTGGTGAGAACAACCCACGCGGAGCTGGTGAGGCCATCGGTCAGGTGATCCTGGTTTCGGTGGTAGCTGCCGTGTTGATGGGGTTGCCCGGCTTTTTCTTTGCCGAGGATATTTTGCGGCTCATGGGGGGCAGCGAACGCCTGATTACCAACGGTGTAGGCTTCACCCGGATGATTTTTCTCAGTTCACCAGCCATCATGCTGCTCCATACTCTCAGCGGTTGTTTGCGGGGCGCGGGCATGGCCTCCACCGCCATGCGGTCGTTGTGGCTGGCCAACGGGGTCAACATCATTCTGTGTCCGGTGCTCATTTTCGGTTGGGGGCCATTCCCCGAAATGGGTGTGCTGGGGTCGGCGGTGGCCACCACCACGGGCCGTTCGCTGGGGGCACTCTATCAACTTATTGCGCTGGCCCGCCGAACCGGAATTGTGCAGGTTCGCACCACCGACATGGTTCCCGATCTGGGCATCATTCGCCATTTGCTCGGTTTGGCGGCTGGTGGCACGGCCCAATTCCTGATTGGTTCGGCAAGTTGGGTATTCCTCACGCGATTGGTGTCTACCTACGGAAGCGATGCCGTGGCGGGTTATACCATCGCCATCCGTATCCTGA
>JAJAYX010000354.1 GCA_026785985.1 Rudanella sp.
CAGTACACCTGGTGAAGGAGCAACATTTGTTGTGGTTCTTCCCGAAAATCAACCGTTACCTAACCATGAATGGACTACAGACCGAGCGGCCCGTGCATATTTTGCTGGCTGACGATGACGAAGATGATCGTTTTCTGGTACAGGAAGCCTTCCGGCAGCAGTATCCCGATAGCCGTATGACTCTGGTTGAGGATGGGGAACAACTGCTGGAGTTTCTCGAAAGACGGCAGGCTTACCAGAACATCCCACCCGATGTGCCCGACTTGATTCTGCTCGACCTGAACATGCCCCGCGTTGATGGTCGGCATGTGCTGCGGCAACTCAAACAAAACCCATCGTGGCGGCATATTCCAGTGGTTGTTCTGACCACATCCGATGCGCAACCCGATGTGCAAACCTCCTATTTAGACGGAGCTAATAGCTTCATTACCAAGCCAGCCAATTTCCAGGGATTGCTGAACACAGCCCATATCCTGGGTCAATACTGGTTTAAGGTCGTGACCATCCCAAACAGGAGCGATGAATTGCACCGGCGCACCGGGTGAGTGATGAATACCGTTCATCACTTCCCCAACACCCCTACCATCGCTACCATGATCCGCTCGAAATGACTGGTGAGTACGCGGTTTTGGCCGGATGTAAATCGGTTCACCATAATCGAAAACGCCATGAGTTCGCCATCGGCCGCCGTAAAATACCCGGCATAGGCCCGAACGCCCTCAATGGAACCACTTTTGGCCCGCACATTGCCCGCTGCCGCCGTATTGCGGGCCAAACTTCGCACAGTTCCCGACTGCCCCACCACCGGAATGGTTTCGTAGAACGGCGGAAAGACCTTTTCCTGCCCCATTCGGGCCAAGATACCGGTCATGTTGTCGGCTGATAATCCGCCCACTGCCGACAGCCCGCTTCCGTCTCGGATCTGGAATCCGTCGAGGTTTACGCCCTTCATTCGCCAGAAGTTTTCGATGGCTTCCACGGCTTCGTCGGTGGTGCGAATGCCCGGCACCAACCGTTGGGCAGCCGTGCGCATGAGACCCTCGGCGTAGAGGTTAATGCTTTGAAAATTAGTTTGTTGGGCTATTTCGGTGAGTGCTGGTGACCAGTGTGTGTGCAGCATAGTACGTTTGGGTTGCCCTTTTGGCGCGGGCTGACCGGGGCCATAGGTGGTGGGCAGGTTACTAACCAAAATACCGCGTTGCCGGAGTTGGCTGGTGAGGGCAAAGGCGGCAAAAAAAGCCGGGTCGGGTAGTGCCCCTTTCACACTGAACTCCTTGCTGTCGAGCGGGACTTTACCCGTGAGCCACTGTTGATTGGCAAACGGCGCACCATAGATATTGACCTGATCACCCGTTCCGACGGCATCGGTCGAAACGGTGTTGGTCAGCCTGAGATAGGGTAGGGCGGGGTCGGTGCGCAGGAATGTGGCCGGGGCCGTAACGGCACTGCCCGGTTTGAAAAACACCCGATACAGATTTTCATTAATGTTAAGACCACTCAGACCCGCGCCATAATAGTTGCCCAGATCACTGTAGGGCCAGGTGTCGGGCACGGGCGGGTTCAGGTAGAGGGAAGCATCGCCCACAACACTCCCCTGAATCCGCCGGATACCCGCCTTCCGAACAGCCTCGGCCCAGATGGCGAGCAGGGTGGGTGTGTCGGGGGCACCTGCATATCGCCAGGTGCCCAGCGACGGATCGCCTGATCCCCGGATATAAAGATTACCACTTAGTATGCTGTCGCGGATGGTGCCGTCGTATTCGAGGGTGGTGGTGTAGGAGAACGTTGGTCCCAGAACGGCCAATGCGGTGGCGGTGGTAATGAGTTTGATCGTTGATGCCGTTGACATCGTCTGCCTCGACTTATAGTCGACAAACGGTTGCCCGTCGCGCACCCGCCTGACCGAGAGTGCAACGGTGCCATGACGGGCCACAGGATTGTTCTGAAACTGATCGAGCAACACAAGCAGGCGTTGGGAGGCACTGGAATCGGGCCGGGAAACTGGTTTGGCTTCTACTAACTCCGTGGTGAGTAAAAGGATGCAGCTAACAAGTAACGAACAAAGGCGAAATGACAGGCAGTACATAAATGAAATAGGCGTTGAAATGGCATTAAAGGCGAGTTAGGCGATTCCGTTCTATCTTAGTAACTTTGCAGACCTACGATTGCAAAAGTAACGGATTCGATACGCCCGACGGGTGTTTTTATATAAAGCGAGGTTGTTTAAACGATACACATGAAGTTATCTTTCCTGGGGGCCGCCCGGCAGGTTACGGGCAGTATGTACCTATTGGAGGTGCAGGATGATTACCGTATTCTGATTGACTGCGGTTCTGACCTGGAACGTTCGCCTAACGGGCAGGCTCCCCCCACGTCACCAAGCACCAGTTTCTTTCCTTTTGAAGCCTCTGGTATTAACCTCGTTCTGCTCACCCATGCCCACGTCGACCACTCCGGCAACCTGCCCAACCTCTACCGAGAGGGCTATGAAGGTCAGATTCTGTGTACGGAACCTACATTTTCGCTGACTGAAATTCTGCTGAAAGACGCGGCTACGATCAATCAGAAAAAGATTAATGATCTGAACGCCAGTAAAAAGAAGCACGTGAAAAATCGGCAGGTTAAAATGCAAAGCGACCTGTTTCTGGATCGGCAAGTGCGCGATGCCATGGAAAATGTGGTGCCAATTGCCTTTAACCGGCGTTTTCGGATTCACGATGGTCTCGATGTTACCTTTATTCCGGCGGGCCACCTGCTGGGAGC
>JAJAYX010000355.1 GCA_026785985.1 Rudanella sp.
GAGTTGTACTCCGCGAGTCGAAGGCTGAAATCAGTGCTGCAAAATTAGCTTTTGGCTTGCGGAGTACAACTCCACGGTACAACTACTTATCCCACAAAAAAGATTTCTTTTCCAAAAAACTTGACATTACGAAATCTTTCGTAGATGTTTGCTACGAAATTATTCGTAGATAGAATGACACGCCCAACCGACTCCGAATTAGAAATCCTGCATGTGCTCTGGAAAAATGGCCCGCGCACAGTGCGACAAGTGAATGACGAACTGGGTCAGCAACGCGAAATTGGCTACACCACCACGCTGAAACTGATGCAGATAATGCACGAAAAAGGCTTGCTGACCCGCGTCGAGGATGCCAAATCGCACGTGTACACAGCGGCTTTGGGGGAAAAAGAAGCTCGGGAAACGTTAATAGACCGGTTTCTGGAAACGGCGTTCCGGGGCTCGGCTTCGCAATTGGTGATGCAGGTATTGGGTCGGCACAAAACCAGTGCCGACGAATTGGATGAAATCAAAAAACTGTTAAACAAGGTAGACAATGAATCTCATTAACTGGCTCACCAGCCCCGTTGCCGAAGCCCTCGGCTGGACGCTGATTCACACCCTCTGGCAGGGTTTCGCGGTCGTTTTGACCGTTGCCCTTCTGTTGCACCTCACGCGCCGGAGCCGGGCTGCCCTACGCTACCAACTCGGCATGAGTGGGTTGCTGGCCCAAATGCTGGCTTCGGTAATTACGTTTGGCTGGTATTATGAACCACGGTCGCTGGTCACGTCTGTTGCGATAAATCAGACTGGTTTTCGGGCTTCGTTGTTGCAAATGACCCCCGATAATGAGTCGTGGTTACTGACAACACAAGCTTTTCTGAACGCGCATCTGGCCGAAGTAGTCTGGATTTGGCTTGTTGGCATAGGCGTTTTTGGGGTGCGGCTCATCGGCGGCTGGGCGTATGTGCAGCGACTAAAAACTACGGCCACCCTGCCCGTCCCGTCCATGCTGACCGAAGTAATGGCCCGAATTGCCCCAAAATTGGCCGTTTCGGCGCGTTTACAACTTTCGGCGCGGGCATCGGGGCCAATGGTCGTGGGGGTTCTGAAACCGGTGGTGCTATGGCCGGTGGGTTTGCTGGCGGGTCTGAGCGTGGCCGATGTGGAGGCTGTTCTGGCCCACGAACTGGCTCACGTCCGGCGGCACGATTATTTGCTCAACGTGTTGCAATCGGTGGTCGAAGTACTCTATTTTTTCCATCCGGCCCTCTGGTGGCTCTCGGCCCGAGTCCGCGAAGAGCGCGAACATTGCTGCGACGATGTAGCCGTAGAAATTATTGGTGATGCCCGCGCATTGGCTCGTGCGTTGGCCCGCGTGGAAGAGTGGCAACGCTCGGCGGAGGCCGTTTCGGACCTGGCGATGGGGTTTGCCAGCAAGCGGCAACTGTTGCTTCAGCGCGTCCGCCGGATGCTTGGCGTTCCGACCCGGCCCCTGGTTTCCAACGGTAGTTTGGCCGGTCTGACACTGGTTACGATGTTGTTGCTGAGCGTGTCGGTCTATGCGGTGCAACGGACGCAGGAGGAGCCTAAACCAGCACGTCAATTGGCACCGACCCAGACCAATCGGCGGCATCGGGTTGACAGGAATAGCGAGTACGGCATGACCAATAATCAGCGGGTAACGTATGTCATCTGGAAAGGCCAGAAACTACCGGCCTCCCGCGTGGCTCGGCTACAGAACCAACTTGACCGGGTGATGAACGGCCAACTGAATCTCGATACTGTAAAACAACCCGACCGGGATATTTTGCTAACGGTTATTGAGAAAAACGTGGCTTTTGATGTCGGTATGAAAGCCCTAAGCGAAGGCATGGCCCACATTGATTACGGGAATGTGGTGGTTAATGCAAACAGCGGCATTTCGGACACCATTGAAAGACCGATTGTTCATCTTGTTGACTCGGTGCAGGTAAATGGTAAGTGGATTAAGCACTCAGACTATTACCAAAGTATGGATGGGTTTTCAATACCCAAGCGCGATACATCCCGCCTTAGCGCAGTGCAGCGACAGTTGGAAATTCTGACTAAACAGATGCAGGAGATCATGACCGAACGTCAGCCAATAGCCGACAAACTGAGCAAAGAGATGGCCGAATTGACGTTGAAAAACGAGGGCTACCAAAAAAAGGCCGGTCAATTCGCGAAACAACAAGTGGCTTTGGCGAGACAACAGTCGGTTATGGCAAAACAACAGGCTGAATTGGCGCGGAAACTGAACCCATTGAACCGGGAGATCGAGCGTTTGGCGCGGCTTAAGACCGCTCAGGCAAGCCAACTGATGAAACAGAAGGAGTTGCAAAGCCAACTGTTGGAAAAACAGATGAATGAGTTGGGTGATAAGATGGGTAAAATGGGTTCGCAAATGGGCGATATCGGGAATCAGATGCAGTCCCAAATGGAACCCTATCAGCAACGAATGGGCGTTCTTGCCGACTCCATCAATAAACTCTACGAACCAACCTACGCGATTTCTGAAAAGATTGGCGAGTTGTCGGAGAAAATTGCCGAGGAAGCGGGTAGGCAGGCGGATGAGGCCGCCAAACAAGCCGAAGAAGCGGTGCGACAGGTCGAGGCTGCTTTTGAAAAAATGGATGCTGAAGGCGTGTATCGAGATCGCCCGGCTCGTGCTGTACGCCCGTCGCGCCCGGTAAGGCCCGCCCGTCCACCGCGTCCGGCGACGGCTTCTCGTCCACCACGGCCAAGTGTGGATGCGACTCCAGCTATTGCGCCGACACCACCCCCTGCTCCGGCCCGTGCGCCAAGGCCCGCCCCGACTCCGCGAGTTGCGCCGGTTCCCACTCCGGCTGCGGCTCCGAAGCCACCGAAATGATGTAGCGTGGTCGGTGCGCCGACCACGCTATTCCCTATCCCAGCAACCGCCAGACCCCCGTTATCAGCATCAGGATCAGGGCGGCAGGAGTGAGTACCTTCCAGGCGAGGAACATCATCTGGTCGATGCGGACGCGCGGAAATGTCCAGCGTACCCACATTTGACCCAGAACGGCCAGCAACGCTTTGGACAGGAGCCAGAAAGCCGCCGTGATATTGCCCCAGGCCGTGCCGGGTTCGCCACTCGTCCAGTCGGCAAGCCGAACGGGGCCGACGTTTGGCAGGGGTGTGTTCCAGCTACCCCAAAACAGAATAACGCCCAGGATCGACACGAGCAGCATCATGGCGTATTCCGACAAAAACAGCAGGGCAAACCGCATTCCCGAATACTCCGTCGCATAGCCCGACACGATTTCGGATTCGCCTTCGGGCAAGTCGAAGGGGGCGCGGTTGGCTTCGGCAAGGGTGCAGATGAATAAGATCACGTAGGCTACCAGCAGCAGGGGGTGCCGCACCACGTTCCATGTGAAAATTCCCCCCCAACCCGTCACGTCGATACCGAGCCAGCGTTGGTTGAAGAGCCAGGTCGTTTCGTAAGTGTAAATACCTTGCTGGAAACTAATCTCCTGTAAGTTAAGCGTTTGGCAGAGCATCACGACGCACAATACCGTCAGGCCCAGTGGAATTTCGTAGGAAATAATCTGCGCCACCGACCGCATGGCTCCCAACAGCGAATACTTGTTGTTGGACCCCCAGCCCGCCATCAGGATGCCGACCACGTCGAACGAGATGATGGCCAGCAGGTAAAACACGCCCACTGCCGTTGCCGACCCCTGCAAATCGGGGGTGAGGGGAATAACGGCGTAACCTGCGAAAATCGACGCAAAGATGACAGCTGGGGCAATCAGAAACAGGTTCCGGTCGGCGGCTGTTGGCACGATGTCCTCTTTCTGAAGGAGCTTCAACAGGTCGGCAATGAGTTGAAGCAAGCCCCACTTGCCCACTTCCATTGGCCCCAAGCGATCCTGAATAAAAGCCGAGACCTTGCGTTCGAGGTAAACCCCAACGACCACAAAGCCAGAAGATATAGCGAGAAAAATAGGGATAGCGAGCATAGTGAATAGTTATCAGTGAACAGCCAACAGTGTGCAACTAACAGGGAACAGTGAGCAACCCTACTGTTGGTTGTTAGCTGCTCACTGTTCCCTGAATCATTTCGGTGCCCGTGGGAATGGAATCACATCGCGGATGTCGCCCATGCCCATATTCACCAGCAAATAATGGTCCCGCTCCCGATCAAACACAGTTTCGGTTTCGATTTCACCGTAAGCATAGGGAATACTGGCGTAATCGGTCAGAATCTTCTCAATAATTTGGCGGTACTGCGTTAGGGTATCCATAGCAAAATCGTGTCGGTTAGTTAAGTTCGGTTAACAAATCTATGAATGGGTTTTCCATCTCATCAGGGATATAGAATGAGAAATTTTTGAATATTTACGTTGTAGGTATTTTAATTTACTTTGTGCTTTACGCAGGTTTTTAGGGTTTTTAAATACTTCTCCATTAGAAGTAACGGCGAAATCTTTAATACCTAAATCAATTCCAATAGTATTACTTTCATTGATTGTTTTCTTTTGTGGGATAATCTCATTTGTATCGACCAATATTGAAGCAAAATATTTTCCAGTTGGCGTAACGCTAATGCTTGTACTCTTTATATCTCCTTCAATCGGTCTATGTAAAATAATCTCGATACCTTCCTTAAATTTAGGGATAACTAAAAAGTTGTTTTCTAAAAGAACATTCTGCGGTATTGAAAAAGATTGCCTTCCTCTGTGTTTTGATTTGAATTTAGGAAACCCTGCTCCTTTAAAAAACTTCTTAAAAGTAATGTCCATATTTTGTATAGACTGCTGTAGAGATTGGCTGTTTACTTCTTTTAACCACTCACATTCTTTTTTAAGTTCAGGTAGTTGTTTGATTAAATCAAAAGGTGAGAAGTTATGTTTAGAAACTAAATACGCACTGTTTTTAGTTTCAAGAGCAAGATTATATACAAACCTGCTGCTACCAATATGTTTGGCAATCAACTCTTTTTGTGAGTCAGTAGGTGAAATTCTGTATTTTAATCCTTTGAGCATAGAACAAAAACACAGCATTATTTCGACAAAACTAAAGATTTTGTTTAAGATTTACAAGGTGTAAGTGTAGTAGAGCCGCTTACATCCCATCCACGCAAAAGCGATGGATGGGGTTTACGCTCCGGTTTATAAATCAATGCCTTTGGCCTCTCGTTCGGCTTTGTCGGGTGTTTGAGCCCCGTCCGCATGGAAGGCGGTATGATAGTCGATATCTATCACTGATAGCAGGCCCAATTCCAGCCCCCAAAGGGCTTTGGAGGCACTGCCCGACTAATACTTACCCACGCCAGGCGGTTTTTTACCACTCTTGGGCAGATAGGAGGCATCGAAGGCCCACATGAAGTGGCCGGAGCCGTGTTTTTGGTCGAAAGCCGTGTTCATAGCGGCAAAGTCATGGAACTCGTTAAAGTGAATTCGATAGGTGCTTTCGACATATTGCTGACTATGTCGGGCAGGGCTTTCTTATAAAACGGGCAAGTAGTATTTAGCCCTACTTTTGTAGTTGCTTAGACTACAAAACCATGACTGATACCCCTTGCCCGCTTAAAACTACCACATTTTTTCAACTCATTGACCAAACACCCGACCTGGATATGCGTGATAACCGGGGTAAACGACATAAACTCGCTCTAGTCTTGACGGGCTTGATGGCCGCCCTGTGTTGTGGCCGTGACGGAAATTTATCCCGACTTCATCGGCATATGGTCAACCACTTCCAAGGTCTCATGGATGCCACCCAACTCGCTGATCATCAGGTTATTTCACGCGCTCAATTACCTATTTTATTGGGCAAAGTGAACGGGGTACGTTTTGCCCAACTGCTCTTTGAGTGGTTGGGATACGTACTCAATGACGAGCAAAAAGGCTGGTTTGCGTTGGACGGAAAAGAACTACGGGGCAGTATCCAACGGGGCCATACACGGACGGTCGGCCGCTGCC
>JAJAYX010000356.1 GCA_026785985.1 Rudanella sp.
CGGCCTGGCACGGCCCCGGCGACGTGTCGCCGGTTGGTCACGCGGCTCACGCTCACATCGACCTGACGGTCTGGAACTTCGGCATTCAGGAAGCGGTGCAGTTTTCCGACAAAATGCAGGAAGTTTTCAGTGGTTGCCCCACCATGAACAAGGGCTATATGTCGGTAAACGAAGTGCCGGGCTTGGGCGTGGACATCAACGAGAAAGAAGCCGCCAAATACCCCATCGGTACCAAATCCAACTGGCAGGTACGGAAAATGGACGGCACCCTGATTAGACCGTGAATTTTTTTTCGACAGGATTACAGCTGCGACGGCGGCCCGGCTGTAATCCTGTCGGGAAAACTTTTTTATCCTGTCGAAAACCTACCCTATTTATCCTATGAAATCACCTAAAATCACCCGTCGGTCGGCCATTCAGTCCGTGTTGGGCATTGCGGGGGCGGGCACGATGCTGCTGCCCAAAATCTCATATGCCCAGCAACCCAAACCGTTTCAGGGTTACGGCAAGGTGAAAATCACCCGGCTGGAAACCTTTCTGGTGAAGCCCCGCTGGGTCTTTCTTAAAATCCACACCGATGTAGGCGTGGTGGGTTTGGGGGAGCCGTTGCTCGAAGGCCGGGCGTTGACCATTCAAACGGCCATCAAAGAGGTAGAGCCGTATTTGATTGGCAAAGACCCCCGGCAGGTGGTACATCACTGGCAGGCCATTTATCGCCATGCTTTCTATAGGGGTGGCCCCATTCTGACGAGTGCCCTGAGTGGCATCGACCATGCCCTGTGGGACATTAAAGGCAAACTGTTGAACGTGCCGGTTTATGAACTCCTCGGCGGCCCCACCCGCGACCGCGTTCGGGTATATGGCCGGGCGAGTAACGCGGAGGATATCAGGAAAAGAAAGGAGGAAGGCTACACGGTTATTAAAACGGGCATTGCTAAAGAGCGTCCGGCCAACATTGTCGAGAATCCGAAATTCATTCAGTACGCGGTGGATAATTTTGCCTCGTTGCGGCAGGCCGGGGGCAATGATATGGACATAGCTATCGACTTCCACGGTGCGGTTTCGCCCCAGTTGGCGAAGGTGCTGATTAAAGAACTGGAACCGTATAAGCCCATGTTTATTGAAGAACCGTGTCAGGCGCAGAATGTAGATACGATGGTGGATATTGCGCGGGGAACTCACCTGCCCATTGCCACCGGCGAGCGGATTTTTACGAAGTGGGGCTTCCGCGAAATCCTCGAAAAAGGGGCCGCCAGCATCATACAACCCGATTTATGCCACGCGGGCGGCATCACAGAAGGCCGCATTATTGCCGGTATGGCCGAGGCTTATTACGTGCCTATTGCCCCGCACAACCCGATGGGGCCGATTTCGCTGGCCGTGGGCCTGCAATTGGCAGCCAGCATCCCGAATTTCCTGGTGCAGGAGCAGGTTTCGCTGGGTGAAGGCTATCTGAAAAACCCCTTCAAGCTACAAAAAGACGGCACCGTGATGATTCCACAGGGCCCCGGTTTGGGCATTGAATTAGATGAAGCGCAGATGAAAGACAAAATTGGTCACGACTGGAAAAACCCCGAAACCTATAACGCATTGGATGGCTCGGTTGTTGATTGGTAAAAAGCTTGATATGAAAACCGTACTTCCCTGTTTACTGCTGGCTTTGTGCCTTAGCAACCGACCCGCACTTGACCCACCCCAGTTGTTTCTCACAAACGGGCTGATTCAGGCTACTGTTTACCTGCCCGACACTGCCCAGGGTTACTACCGGGGCACTCGCTTCGATTGGGCGGGAGCGTTCAAAAGTCTTGATTATAAGGAGCATAGCTACGTGGAGCAGTGGTTTGAGAATTATGACCCGAAAACCCACGATGCCATCAACGGCCCGGCCGAGGAGTTTGTTGCCATGGGGTATAATGACGCTAAACCCGGCGATACGTTCGTGAAAATTGGCGTGGGCGTGTTGCAAAGGCCCGACGAAAAACCCTATTCGTTTGCCCGGTATTACCCCATTGTAAACCCCGGCAAATGGTCAGTGAAGGCCTATAAAACCGGCAAAGACGTTGATGCGGTGGCGTACCGGCACGACCTGAATGATGGCACGGGCTACGGCTATGAATACACAAAAACCGTTCGCCTGATCGAAGGCCGACCCGAACTCGTGCTGGAACACAGCCTGACTAACACGGGCAAAAAACTGATTGAAACGAGTGGGTATAACCATAATTTTTGGGTAATCGACAAGCAGCCGACCGGCCCACAAACAGTTGTCCGGTTTCCGGTTGCCGTTGCGGGAAAGGGGAGTGGTTTTGGAAGTACCATTCTGGTGCGGGATAGTAGTTTGGTATTTTCGCGGAACTTAGCCAAAAAAGAATCCGTATATAGTGCTGGTTTACAAGGTATTGGGGTATATGATTTTCGTATCGAAAACATAAAATCCGGCGCGGGCCTGCGGGCTACGGCCAATCTGCCGCTGGAGAAAATGGTGTTTTGGGCCTGCGCCACCACGGTCTGCCCCGAACCCTATGTGCGCATAAGGGCCGCGCCCGGCCAAACGGTTACGTGGACAGTACGGTATGAGTTTTACCAAAACGCCAAACCATGAAACTGCTTTGTATCTTGTTGGTTCTGTGCGCTTTATTGCCGCTGGCAGGGGTGCGGTCACTAAACGAAACGAACCCCAAAAACGAGCCGCTATCCAACCTCGACTGGCCCACTTACGGCGGCAATCCGGCTGGGAATCGCTATTCGCCACTGACCCAGATCAATACCCAAAACGTGGCCCAACTCCAACCCGCCTGGACGTTCGATACGGGCGAAAACAACGATCCGTCGGGCAAGAGCATGGACATTCAGTGTCAGCCGATTGTGATGAACGGAATCTTGTATGGTACTACGCCGACTCATAAACTGTTTGCCCTCGATGCGGCCACGGGCAGGCGGCTGTGGCAGTTCGACCCCTTTGCCGACCCCACCAAACAGCCCCGATTTCACCCGCTGCGGGGCGTGACCTATTGGGCCGATGGGGCAGACCGACGGATTCTGTACTCGTCGGGCGCGTCGTTATATGCCGTAAATGCCACAACCGGTGAATTGATTCGGAGCTTTGGCAGCAAGGGCGAAGTGGATTTGCATGAGGGACTGGGCGATACCAAAACGATTGGGCACGAAACCGCCGACCTGTCGATTCGCAATACCACGCCCGGCGTTATTTTTAAAGATATTTTGATTGTAGGGTCGAGCATGTCGGAGGGGGGTGATGCGCCACCGGGCAGCATCCGGGCGTTCAATGTTCGGACGGGGAAACTCGCCTGGGTGTTCCGCACAATTCCATTGCCTGGCGAGTATGGCTACGAAACCTGGGATAAAGATTCGTATAAAAAACTTGGCGGGGCCAACTGCTGGGCGGGTATGGTGATCGATGAAAAACGGGGTATCGTTTATGCCGGAACTGGCTCGGCCTCGGTCGATTTTTATGGCGGTGCCAGAAAAGGTCAAAACCTCTTTGCCAATTGCGTGCTGGCTCTGAATGCCCAAACTGGTAAGCACATCTGGCATTTTCAAACCGTTCATCATGACCTCTGGGATCGCGACTTACCCTGCCCGCCTAACCTGCTGACGGTGAAGCACAAGGGTTCGGATGGGCGGCTCCAAGAAATTGATGCGGTGGCGCAGGCGACCAAAGATGGCTATGTGTTTGTGTTGAATCGGGATACGGGCGAGCCGCTGTTTCCTGTTCGGGAGGTGCCGGTGCCGACCGCCAACGGGTTGCCCGGCGAACACCCCTGGCCCACGCAACCCATACCGACAAAACCGGCTCCGTTTTGTTTGCAGGACGTATCCGAAGCAACCCTCACCAACCGCACCCCCGAAGCCCGCGCCTCCGTGTTGGAACGGTTCAGAAACAGCAGGCCGGTGAACAACCACGGACTGCCGAATGAAACAGGCTCGCTCGTTTTGGGCATGGGTGGTGGGGCCGAATGGGGTGGCACAGCCGCCGACCCGGAAGGGGTTTTCTATGTCAACAGTAACAACATGCTCTGGTGGCTGAAAATGCGCCCGTCGCAGGTTCCGTCCAATGGGGTTGCCCTCACGCGGGGAGCCTCGCTGTTCAACACAAACTGCGCGGCCTGCCACGCAATGGGCGACAAAGAGACCGTTGCCGCCAACAAAAATCAGACCTACCCCGACCTCACCAACGTGGGTAAACGATTAAATCGACCACAGATAAACGCCCTGCTCTCAACGGGCCGGGGCCGGATGCCCTCGTTCAGTCACCTCGCCAAAAACGACCAGGAAGCCCTTGTTGATTTTCTGTTACGTACAGAAAATCAGTCTGTTAAGGTCGGGTCTGCCTCCGTTGATGTGCACCAGGTGAACCCCATCAATACAAAGTCGGCAAAGACTGATTTCCCTTACATATCGCCCTACCTGAACAACGGCAACACGCAGTTTCGGGATCAGGATGGTTACCCGGCCATCAAACCACCGTGGGGAACGCTCAACGCTATCGACCTCAACACAGGCGAATACCGCTGGCAGGTTCCGCTGGGTGAATACCCCGAATTGACCCGGACTGGAG
>JAJAYX010000357.1 GCA_026785985.1 Rudanella sp.
CAGCTTCACCACAAAATTCAACGCCTGACCGAAGCCCCCATTTTCATCGACGACACCCCTGCCCTCTCCATTCTGGAACTCCGGGCTAAGTGCCGCCGTCTGAAAGCCCAACACGATATTCAGATGGTGGTGATCGACTACCTCCAGTTGATGCAGGGCGACAACAGCAAGGGGGGCAACCGCGAACAGGAAATTGCATCGATCTCGCGGGCACTCAAAAACCTGGCGAAGGAGTTGAACGTGCCGGTAATCGCGCTCTCGCAGTTGAGCCGGGCCGTTGAAACGCGGGGTGGCGACAAGAAACCACAACTTTCTGACCTTCGTGAAAGTGGAAGTATCGAGCAGGATGCCGACATGGTAATGTTCCTGTATCGTCCTGAATACTATAATATTACGCAGGATGAAGCCGGGAATTCAACGGCGGGTATCGGCGAAGTGATCGTGGCTAAAAACCGTTCCGGTTCGCTTGATACCATTCAGTTGCGGTTCGTGAGCCGCTTCACCAAATTCTGCGACCTCGATACTTATTTCGAGCCGATTCCTCAGGCACAAAGTTTCCCCGGCAATGTAACAGGCCTGAGCAGTTTTGAGGGGCCTGCAAACACAAACATACCCCCAACAGGGCCGGGAACCATGCCGCCCCTCCCGCCAACCGGTGGCACCGTCCGCAGTCGCGCCAACGACCTCTCTAACTTCGGCAACGCCGACCCAAGTAAGGAAGTACCGTTTTAGAAGCTATAATAAACGACCAGCTTTGGTCTGTTTTCGGGGGTTGGGTTTTCACTGGCAGCAAACAGCAGGTCGCGGTAGGGCGGTGCGGGAGCTTCGTCCTGTAGGCGAATCAGAAAACCATAATTAGTGGCCGGGTTGGCAACCATGTCAGCCACTAGCGATTTCACATTCAGTTTGCGGTAGATTCCCGGAAAAGACTCGGCTGATGGCACAGCAATCTGCCCAACTGTCGTGCTGGTTGGGCGTGAACTGTAGGTCAGCGTATTCTGGCTCCAGTTGCCCGTAACCCGCTGAATATAAACAGGATTATTACCCACATTTGGATCGGAGAACCAGCCCGGATAGTAGGTTAACGTCAAAAACGCACTGTCGACACGGGCAGTAGCCGGGAGTTCCGACAGGTTGAAACGGAGGTAGCTCTGATACACAACGGGGTTGCCGTTGTCGGTTGTCCAGGAGCCAATAGCCATGCCTGCACCGCCCCCCACCATCGTGGTGCTAAACGAGCTGGTGTAGCCATCCTGTCCGTCGGCGGGGCCAGGTTGCAGAACAAGCATGTTGGGAGACAAGGGTGGGTTGCCCGGACAGGCAATCTGAGTCCGCACAAAGTTACCGCTGTTATCGACTGTTACGCGCCAGCAAAAGCCGTTTGGCGAGCGCAGGATTACCCCCGATCCAATGTTCTCGATATAGACATCACCCCCGGCCACATGCAAACGCGACTTCGGGTCAGAGGTATTGATGCCAACGTCGCCGTTAAACCGAAGCCAGTTTGTAGCCGTTGAACTACTGGGTGAGGTGCCACCGGGGAAGTTCCCCCCCGGCGAGGTTTGACTGTTGGGCGGGGTTGTTTCGGGAATGCCCGCCTGCCCATAGCTTACCTGTGTAGCCTGCCACATAAACAGCATGAGCAGCAGGCCAACCCTGATTCGTGGATAAAAATTATTGTTCATGGTGAAGAAAGAAAATAGGGTCCATTTAACTACACTCGTCTGGTTAACAAAACTACATTTTCGACATGATGTGTGTGCGGAAACATATCTACTGGCTGCACATTGCTCACGTCATACGCTTCGTCCAGAATGCTGAGGTCGCGGGCTTGTGTGGCCGTGTTGCAACTCACATACACAATTCGCCGGGGTGCCACTTTGAGGAGTTGCCGCGTTACAGCTTCATCCATACCCGCCCGTGGGGGGTCGGTGATGACCACGTCGGGGTGGCCGTGTTCGTCCATAAACGCATCCGTGAGCAGGTCTTTCATGTCGCCCGCGTGGAAACTGGCATTAGAAATTCCGTTGACTTCAGCATTCACGCGGGCATCCCGCACGGCATCGTCCACGTACTCCAAACCCACCACCCGCCGGGCCTGCCGCGCCACAAACAGGGCAATGGTGCCGGTGCCCGTGTACAGATCATAGACCAGCTCGTTGCCCGTTAGCCCGGCCCACTCGCGGGCTACATTATAGAGGTTAAACGCCTGAGCAGCATTCGTTTGGTAGAATGATTTGGGGGCTACCCGAAACGTAAGTGGTCTCCCGCTGCCATCGTCCATCTGTTCTTCAATATAGGGCGTTCCGGCGTAGTTCACCACCTCCTGATCACCGTAGGTATCGTTCTTTTTGGTGTTGATAATGTAATTGAGCGAGGTGATTTGCGGAAACTGCTCCAGCAAATAGTCGAGTAAACGGGCCAGTCGGTCGGGGTAGTTTTGGGCCACCTGCATCGTCACCATCGTTTGCCCGGTCGACTCTGCCGTGCGGATAATCAGCGTTCGGAGGTAACCAACGTGGGTTTTGAGGTTGTAGGCCGTCAGATTATGCGCAAACATATAATCGGAAACGGACAGCCGGATGGCGTTGGACGGGTCGGGTTGCAGGTAACAATGTCGAATGGGCAACACTTTGTCGAATCGGCGGGGCACGTGAAAGCCCACCACCCGCTGGTCGATGCGCTCGTCGGAATGCACCTCGGCGGTGGTCATCCAGCGGCCTTCGGCAATGGTAAATTCGAGTTTGTTGCGGTAATATTGCCGGGTTTCGGCGGGCATAATGGGCCGAATCTGGTGCAACGCCACCTTACCAATGCGCGTAAGGTGATCAATGACTTGTTGGTGTTTAAAACCCAACTGTTCCTGATACTGGATATGTTGCCATTTACAGCCGCCACAGATACCAAAGTGTTCGCAAAACGGTTCGGCCCGCATCGGCGAGAACTCAAGAATGCGTTCGGCCACGGCTTCGCGGTATTGTTTTTTCTGATTTACGATGCGCAAATCAACTATATCGCCGGGGGCCACTGCCGGATTTCCCGGTCCTGCTTCCACAAAAATGACCCCTTCCGATGTCCGTACTAAACATTTGCCCTCCGCAGCCACTGTATCAATCCGAATGCGTTCCAACCGTTGGGGTTCTTTCTGACTCCTTGTTCTCATAATACCTGAATAAAATGCTAAATTAACCCTCAATTTTAGACCTGTGCTGATCGGAAATCAATAACCCATGCATACTTTTTATCAACAGACTTTTTTTAAGCTGTTTATCGCTTTCGTTATGTTCGTCGGCAGTACGTCGGCCTGGGCTACGCACATTGTTGGGGGTGAACTGGAACTCCGGTATTTGGGAACAAGTAGTGCTTATTCGCATCGAATAAACATGAATCTATATTTTGATGATATTTTTGGTAACAGAGGTGCCGCTGATGCCGATGTAATAATCTATATTTTCAGAAAACGTGACAATGCTTTTGAAACCCGCGTGATTGTACCACAGGTTAGCGATGGGTTGATCAATTATACCAATTCAGCTTGCGCCATCGGTTCACTCCGCACC
>JAJAYX010000358.1 GCA_026785985.1 Rudanella sp.
GGCCGGTCTATATGTAGTGCAGCTGCAGGGACTCGTGCAAATCGAGCGAGACGACCGGGTGCCATTCGTAATAGATTTTCAGCAGCCCTTTGGTGATCGCCTGCGACATTTGTAGGCCATCGCGGTTGTTGTCGTGGTAGGTGTATTTGCCCCAATACGGCACACTTGGAGACCCATCGGCAAACTCCTTTTTGTTTTTCGAGTAGCGGTAATACCAGTCCACCTGCTTGTCCCAACCGTCGGGTTCAGAGACGGGGTTGATAATCACGATGATGTTATCCCGAATGGTCTTGATCTCCTCGTTCTGGCTTGTGGCCAGCCGATAAGCCAATTCCATGAGCATCTCCGGCGATCCCATTTCGGGCGAGTGCATCCCGCCGTTGAGGTAGTACACCAGCTTTGAATCGCCCAGGATTTTGTTCAGATCGGCGGGGTTCACCTTGCGCGGATCGGCCAGCAGGGCGAGTTGTTTTTTGTAATGATCGAGCCGTTTCTGGGCATCTTCGTTGCCAATCACGATGAGGTTAATCGGGCGACCTTCTTCGCTCATCAGCACGGGCTGCATCGTGACGTTGGGCGAGGTTTCGGCCAGTTTTTTGAAGTAGCCATAAATCTCGGTCGTGTGATGCAGAACACCCGGCGTGCCGGTGATCTGCCCAAAATGTTTGAGAGGTGAGGGAACAACGGGGTCGTCGGACAGGTCGAGAACGGATGCGGGCAAAAAGCGCGGGTCGGTGGTGTACTCGCGAATTTTGGCGTTGTAGGTCTGGTCAATAGACTGGGCAAAAAGCGGAGTTGAACCGGCAAGCAGGGCCGTTAATACAAGAAGATATCGTGGTTTAAACATAGTTGATTGGGGGTGTAAAGACGATGGAAAGCAAGTTAGGTAATCTTTGTTTTCATCCCCCAACAAAGTTGGTCTTACTACTGGATTTCCGGCACGTTTTTGGTAGCTTTACTGTTCATTATCAACAGGTCAACCATACTTTTGACTCCGGTCCGATGGCCGGTTTTTTCAACGCTCATGGCACGAATCAAACCCAATTCGACTCAACTAACCATTGATTTTTTGGCGGCCTATCGGAAGATGCTGGTTAGCCTCGGCAGTTCCGACAAGTTGGTCTATAATGAGTCCATTTTCACCCGCCTGACCGACCAATGGGAGAGCAAGCGGGTAATTCCCGCCGATTTGCTGTTCCAGAAAAGCCCCGTTGAAGCGGTGGTCTATCGGTTTCAGAAAGAAGATGCCCGCCTGCAATTTCCCGCCGACATGATTGCCGGTGAAATCCGGGGGGTGGAGGGGCTAACGGGTTTTGCGTCTAAATTCCGGGAGCAGGGTTGGGTGATTCTACCCGCCGAGTTATCGGGTATGTACAAGAACCTGTTTCTGAACATCCTGACGGCAGCCATCGGCCTTGATCATCTCTACACCTCCCGCCAGGAACTGCTCACTGAAGCCGAGCGCGTGGCTCTCGCAGCCCTCTTGCCCGAAGCCGAAGTCCGTAATTTCTTCGGCATCCGTCTGTCGCGCTTCCCCGACAGTTTCCGCAGCGAGGTCTCAGCCTATTTCAACCTGCCGTTCGAGTACATTCTCAAGCGGGCGTTGCACATCGGGGCCGTGTCGGAAGAAGTCGCCGAAGAGAACCGGAACAACCGCCAACCCATTCGGGCTACCACGTTGAGAAGATCCACGAGTAGCCGGGCTGCGTAGTAAACAAGTCAATGTCCGACTCTATAAAAAAAGCCGAACGAGAGGATCGTTCGGCTTTTTTGTTGTACGATAGTCAGAAGACACTACTCCTCAACCGGGTTCTCCGCAAAATAGGCCAGTGTCAGGGAGTGAAATTCACGGGCATCGTTGAGGAGATTAACTGCTTCATCCAATTCGAGTTCAGATTCCATATCATAGTCTGCTGACTGCCGAGCCTCAAAATTACGTTCTAAAATCTTACCTGCTTCAATAGGAAATCGGCCTGTTTTTACGAATAATTGGTGAAACTTGACCCGTGCACCTTCATGCTTTTTTGTGACAATGTTTTCGGTTAACAGTAGAACACAAATGCAGTAAAAAATGGCATAATAAGCACGATTTGCTAAGGCCAGAGAGCGACCACCCTCATAGAGGTAGATGGCATCTTCCAATGCCGAATCGGCATGGTCAAGAAAGCGGATGATTTGTTTTTTCATATAGAAACTCCTTCCCGCCTTGCGTTTTGATAAACCGGCCCAAATGAATAAAGAAATCGTTTTACCGGAGTGGGCAATGCGGAAACGGCCACACCATGTCTAAGTATAGAAGCCAATGTCAGATCACTGAGTTTGACAATTTCCCGATACGTATTTACTTCCTCATCATTCAGGACTACCATTAAATCAATGTCTGATTCCTCGTCGTAATCGCCACGCGCGTAGGAGCCGTAGAGAATTACGTCGTGCAGCCGTTCGCCATAGAGGGCTTGCAGGGCCGCTTTAAATTCACGAACGATGGGTTCAATAAGGGGGTTGATACGCGCTTCCATGCCGAAAAATACCGTTTTCGGGCTTTTCTTCCTAATTTCCAGCGTTGTTTATGGTTCACGCAGCGTTGCCGGTGCCGACAGTTTCCGCAGCGAAGTGTCGGCTTATTTTAACTTGCCATTTGACTATATTCTCAAGCGGGCGTTGCACGTCGGAGCCGTGTCGGAAGAAGTCGCCGAATAGAAACCTAAACGGGACACCGCACTGCGTCGCCCAACGAGTAGCCGGGCCGCGTGGTGTTTCGGGGGTTTTTGGAAACCCCGGGTTTTATTAAAGAACCAACCCCCGGTTTGGGTAAAAAACCCAAAACACAAAAACCCCAAAAAAAAAAGGAAAA
>JAJAYX010000359.1 GCA_026785985.1 Rudanella sp.
GATTATCCCAAGCGATAGACCAACCAGTTCGTTTAACGTCCAGGTCGTCTGTGATAAAATCTGCCTTATTTTGATAAATTGTCTATTTGTTAAATGCTCATAGTTGTTTGGATTCCCTATTTTACTTAAATCTGTATAGTCAGAAGTGTCTATTAATGACATTATTGTCCAAATTTTTAATTTATGATTTCTCTTCTTCCGCTTCAATCAACCGCGCCAGGTTAAATGCCATACCTTCCGTCACTATCAGGTCAACGTCCCAGCTTGGGTGAATCGTGATAGATTCGCCAGCGTTGGACACCCAAATGACCTGGAGGTTTTCGGTAAAAATCCAGATCACTTTTTTTACGCCAAACTCATGGAGTTGCTGGGTCTTTTCAATGAAATAAGCCTGCTGGTTTTTGTACTTGCTCAAGTCGGCTTTCGTGTCAATTTCAATCACGTAATCGGGGGGTACGCCCACGTATTTGTTTGTATAAACAAACCCTTTCAACCGTTCCCGATGGTAAATGGCAATGTCGCAGGATCGCCATTTTTTTCGGGCTATTTGCACACCGAACTCGTTATACAGGTATTTGTACTGTCTTGCATGAGGATGCAAATGCAAAAAGTTGACAATCAGATCAACCAAGAAACTTTGTAATCCACTGGCTCCCATGATTTCTTCGGGGATTTTCGTTCCATTCAATACCTCCCGGTAGCCTCGGTAATAAACAGGCTTGCCGGTAGCGTCCGTTTCATAGATCAGTTGAGCCAGTAATTTCTCGCGTTGCCGCCGGTCCGCAACAGTTCGTAACAGGGTCGGCTTGGTTTCCGTTGGAGTCATCATCGTAGTATTTGTCTTAAAGATACAACCTATCCCTAAAACGCCGGTAACCGAATCAACTCTCCACCCCGCATGGCCGACTCGTGGGCCAGAATCCCCACGCTCGTCCAGTTGGCCGATTGGGCCGCATTGGGGAACGGGTCGCGGTCGTCGGCGAGGGCCGATAAAAACTCGTGTACCATGTGCGGGTGCGAACCACCATGCCCGCCCCCCTGCGTGAACGAGAGGTGCTGCGTTTCGTCGGCATCATAGACACCTTTGGTCGTGAACCGTTGAATCTCGGTGGGCAGCAAGTGCGCGTAGTCGGGGACGGTGACTTTTTCAGGAATTGCGGGTTCGGGCTTTTTAGCCGTGTGAATCACCGGCTGCTCGTCTTCGATCAGTTGCCACTCAAACGATTTCTTGTCGCCATAGACCTCAAAACTCTCCCGGTATTGCCGGGCCACGTCGAACAGCGACCGATAGACATAAGCCGCTAAATCGCTGTTCCTGAACTTAATATGCGCCGACTCCACCGCAAACGGCGAGTTGTGAATTTTAGCCAGTTCCTCCCGAATAGTACCCGACCCAAAGCACGACACATATTCGGCTTCGAGTTTGAGCAGCCCCGCCACCGGCCCCACACAGTGCGTGGCGTAGTGCATGGGCGGTAAACCAGGCCAATAGTCGGGCCAGCCGTCCATGTCCTGCTGGTGCGAGGCTTTCAGAAACTGCACCTTACCGAGTTCGCCTTTCTCGTATAACTCCTTCACAAACAGAAACTCCCGGGCATATACCACGGTCTCCATCATCATATATTTTTTACCCGTTTCGCGGGTCACGCGCACAATTTCGGCACATTCCTCAACCGTGGTGGCCATTGGCACCGTGCAGGCAACATGTTTCCCAGCCCGCAATGCTTTCAGGCTCTGTTCGGCGTGGTTCGGAATGGGCGAGTTGATGTGAACGGCATCCACGTTGGGGTCGGCCAGCAGTTCGTCGTAGTCGGTGTAGCGTTTTTCAATATTATAGGCATCGCCAATCTTGTTCAAACTTTCGGCGTTGCGCTGGCAGATCGCATACATAGTAGCCAGCGGATGCTGCTGGTAGATCGGGATAAATTCAGCCCCAAATCCGAGGCCGACAATGGCGATGTTAGTCATATTGTTTCAAATAATTAAACCCATCCACTGCCAATTGCTCCGGCGAGGTGAACATGGGTCGGAAAATATGCGTGGCAGCGGCCAGTTCGGGGGGGGTCGGGCCGAAGGCTTCAATGGCAATGGGACCGGTGTAACCAATTTCGTTGAGCGTGTCGAACACCTGTTTGAAATTAATCTGACCCCGTCCGGGGGTAGATCGGTCATTCTCAGACATCTGTACGTGAACCAGATACGGGGCCAGTTTTCGCAGGGCATCCGGCACGTTTTTCTCTTCCATATTGGCATGAAACGTGTCGAACGCGGCCCGGCAATTAGGGTGGTTCACGGCTTCAATGTAGCGCACCACATCGTCGGCGCAGGTGAGCAGGTAGATCTCGAATCGGTTGAGGGATTCGATAGCCAGCGTAACGTCTTTAGTTTGCGCGTGTTGAGCCACTTCGCGCATGGCCTCTACCGACCATGTCCATTCTTCTGCCGTGGCTGGTTTACCTGTAAACGCCTTAAAACCAGCATACAATGGCCCCATCAGAATAGTGGATCCGGCAGCCGCTGAGCAGTCGACAACGTGTTTTAAATAGTCGATACCCGCTTGTCGGATGGCCGGGTCAGCATGAATCAAACTAAGTTCGGGGGACAGTATCGAACAGGTTTGAACGCCCAACCCCAATTGCCTTGCCTGTTGGCCCAGTTGTTGCCATTTAAGTAAGTCAGCCGGGCGATTGTTGGTCCCCCCAACGGGCATTTCAACAAAATCGAAACCTGTTTTTTGTAAGAACATAAGTGTTTCGCTCATGTCCTCATCCATGCCCATTGTCCAGACGAACAGATTCATCCCCAGTTTATTCATATCCAATCGTTGTATGCTACCACAAATCTACGTAGTAAAAAAAAGAACTACACTGCTTTTATTGGCAAGTATCGACTGTATATTACCACTTTTTCACCCATAGTCAGAAAATTTCAGCTAATACGCTGGAAATTTACATGAAACATGCCCTTCGTAAAGACCTCGAACCCCTAACGAATTCCTTTGCAGTTCGCGAACTGACCGAACCGTACTTCGACCCCA
>JAJAYX010000360.1 GCA_026785985.1 Rudanella sp.
GCCCGCAAAAAACGCAAACTGCCCGGGCAGTTTCCTTTATTCCCTCTCCTCGATTTTCTTTCTACTCTTCTTTCTTTTTAAGCGACCAGCTCCTCTTGCCCAATGGGGATGCTGTTGGTTTCGAGCAGGTGTTTGAAGCGTTTAATGTCGCCTTCGATCATTTTTTTGAAGATCGGATTGAGCAGTTTTGATGCCAACTCGCCCACTGCGCCCTGTGGTGGACGGTATTTGATTACGGCATGAATTTCGGTGCCGCGTCCCTGTGGCGCATTGGTGAACCGAACCTCCCCCGAATTGTCGATGCTGGCTCCCGGAACCGACCGCCAAACCAGCCGGTCGTTTTGCTTTTCTTCCACGATCTCGGCATCCCACTCTATATTTCCAAAGTTTTCAAACGTCTCCGTACCCGGAATTGAGGCCACCCAGTGCGACCGCTTGTCGTCGAGTTGCGTAACCGACTGGAGGTGTGTCATGAATTTTGGCAAGTTTTCCAACTTCCTCCAGTACGCATAGACCTCCTCACGGGGTTTGTTGATCGTGACAACCTCCGCGATTTCAATCACGTCTGTTTCTGATTTGCCCTCGGCAGTATTGCGACCAAGGGCTTCGTTGAGGGGACAGTAGCCCGAAGCTCCCCGAAATACCAGTGCGCCCCCGATTACGGCTAACAAAGCACCGCCAAGACTACCCCGGCGAAGACCAATTGTCGTTAACAGGGCACCGCCTACTACGGAGAAAACCCGTTCATTCTCGCCCACATTAATTTTGCTGGAACCGCTCGGCATGGGATCAAGTTGAGCCATGCCGGGTAATTTGGCCAGAGATTCTGTCTTGTTCGCCATAATTTCCCGTTGTTTTGGTTATTCTATTAAATAACAGGAGTAATGGCTTCCTGTTGGGAGATTGTGAGGGAATGGCCGTTTATTCCACCAAAAACCGCTTTAGCCATTCGCTGACCGCTGCGCTGCTGAGGTTGAAGATCAGGTTGGGAAACAAGCCCAAAATAAGCGAAAACAACCCCAGCGGAATCAATAGCCACCGTTCGCGGGGAGTGAGGTCGGCCAGGGAAGAGGTTCCTGGTGTAGAGTTTGTTTCGTGGCGGTTCCAGTAGGGGCCAAAAAACATCCGCTGGAGAGTCCACAAAAAGTACCCGGCAGCCAGCACAATTCCCAGCGTGGCCAGGGCCGTTTGCCAACCCGGCAACCAGGCCGATTGCATGCTGCCCATCAGCGTGAACAATTCGCCCACAAAGCCCGAAAATCCGGGCAGACCCAGCGAGGCAAAAAAGGCTACTGCCGTGAGGGTGGCATACTGGGGCATGGCGTGGTTTAGACCCCGATACGAGTCGATGCGCCGGTCGTGGGTGCGGTCGTAAATAACCCCGGCAATCAGGAACAACATGGCTGACAAAATCCCGTGGCTCACCATCTGGTAGATGGCCCCGTTGATGCCCTCTGCCGTGAGGGAGGCAATGCCCAACAGCACAAATCCCATGTGCGACACCGACGAGTAGGCAATCATTTTCTTGATGTCGTTTTGAGCCAGCGCATTCAGTCCTCCATAGACAATCGACAGCACGCCCAACCCGGCCAACACGCGGGCATATTCGGCACCACCATCGGGGAAAAAGCCCCAGGCAATGCGCAGGAAGCCATATCCGCCGATTTTGAGTAATACGCCCGCCAGTACCACCGATACCGGCGTAGGGGCTTCCACGTGGGCATCGGGGAGCCATGTATGCAGCGGGACAATGGGTAGTTTAATGGCAAAACCCAGGAAAACAGCCCAAAATGCCAGCATCCGGGCGGGGATTCCTAACGGAAATGTTTCGCCCGACAAACTCAAAAACGAACTCGGGAGGTAGTTGCCACCGTCGGCCAAATACCGAAAATCGAAGGTATGCACAATGCGGGCGGGGTCAATTTGCCCATTGGCAAGTTGCGCCTGAATCAGTCGAATTACGTTGGTGTCGGCCTGTTCGAGACCGTTGATGAGGCCGGTCGCAAGGGCTGTGCTGACGGGATCCATTACCGACATCGACAGGCCAATCATCACCAACAAAATCAGCACCGAGCCAAACAGGGTGTACAGAAAAAACTTAAGGCTGGCGTATTCCCGGCGTGGCCCACCCCACAGCCCAATCAGGAAATACATGGGCAACAGCATGAACTCAAAAAACAGGAAGAACAGAAAGAAATCGAGCGCCAGAAAGCAACCCATCACAGTGCCTGTCAGCAACAGGTAGAGCGAAAAGTAGGCCCGTTGCCGTTCCCGAATGGTCCATGAGGAGATAACACCCACCAGCATCACCACCGTCGTTAATAGAATCAGCGGGAAACTCATGCCGTCGATGCCAACCAGATAATCAATGGAAACCGAACCGAGGTTACCCAGTGAGAGGGTAATCCAGTCGATCTGCTGACCAATCTGGTAATCGGTCTGGGTTTGGTCGAAGGCCGTATAGACCAGCCCACTCACGAGCAGATTGGCCGCCGTAATGCCCAGCGCAATCCAGCGAAATTGCCCCCGTTGCGAACTGGGGAGCAGCGCTACCACAAGCGAACCGAGAAGCGGTAAAAATATAAGTAGTGAAAGCAACATATTCCCTTAAAGTATCAACCAAATCAATAATAACAACCCCACCACAGCCGCTGTAATGTAGGACTGTACCCGGCCACTCTGCACCGAGCGCGTCAGTTTACCTAATCGCCCTGCAACCCAGGCACCGCCGTTCACCAGGCCATCCACACCATAGCGATCCAGTGCGTAAGCCAAATGAGCCCCCACAACGGTTCCAATACCTGTGCTGTTCACCAAACCATCGACCACGCGGATGTCGGCCCGGTGCAGCCAGTTGGCCAACCGCCGAATGGGTAACACCACCAGCCAGGTCAGGAATTCATCTAAAAAACCGTACCGGACAGAAGCCCGTACCACCAGCCGGTTGGGGGTGGGGTCGCGAAGGCGGAAGCCAAACCACCCACCCAGAAGAACCAGCAGAATGGATACAGGAGCCAACCAGATCGGAGCAGCATGGCCTGTTTCCGGGGCAGTGATAGGGTGGCCCAGGTTGGTAACGGAAAGCCATGACTCAACCCAACTGCCCTGCGCCGAAAGGGGGTTCAGAGCGAACCAGAACCAGGCCGAAAAAATAGCCAGCAACACCACCGGCCCCAGCAAGAGCCAGTTGGGTTCGTGAAGCTGGTTTTCAGGTTTACCGGATAAATAGCCTTCGCCCAAAAACACCATCCGAACCTGACGAGTCATGTAGAGAGCGGTTAGGCCCGACGTGAACAACAAGGCCACCGGAATCAGGAAAGCCAGCGGGTTCGCCTGCTCGCTTGCCCAGCTAAAAGCACCGCCCAGAATATTTTCTTTGGACAAGAAACCCGACAAGAGCGGCACCCCCGCCAGGGAGGCAGCACAGATAACGTAACTCCAAAACGTGATGGGCATACGTTGACGCAGACCCCCCATTTGCCGCATGTCCTGGGTATGGAGGGCATGAATAATGGCTCCGGCCCCTAAAAATAACCCGGCCTTAAAAAATGCGTGCGTCAGCAGGTGGAACAGTCCCCCGGTCACGTTGTTAGTTCCCATGGCGGCCACCATCAATCCTAGTTGACTGACGGTGGAGAACGCCAGTACCTTTTTGATATCGTTTTGGAACAGGGCGGAGAAACCGCCCCAAAGTGCGGTCAAGGTGCCAATGAGGGCCACCACAACCAATGCGTCGGGAGAGAGTAAAGGGTGAATCCGGGCCAGCAAAAAAATACCGGCG
Source organism: Rudanella sp. (assembly GCA_026785985.1). Classification (GTDB taxonomy): domain Bacteria; phylum Bacteroidota; class Bacteroidia; order Cytophagales; family Spirosomataceae; genus Rudanella. The sequence continues at coordinate 3,782 of JAJAYX010000360.1, forward strand.
GCTACCATCGTGGCTGCATGGAGCAGAGCCGACACGGGCGTGGGGCCTTCCATCGCATCGGGGAGCCAGCCAATAAGCGGAAACTGCGCCGATTTACCTATGCATCCCATAAACAGAAGAAGACCCACCAGCGTGGGTGCTTCTTTGTTCAGTAAGGCAAATTCAAACGTGCCAAATAACCTGTAGGTCAGCAAAATACCAATCAGGAAACCAACGTCGCCGATTCGGTTGTAAAGAAACGCTTTCTGAGCGGCACGGGCTGCTTCAGGTTTGTGATACCAGAAGCCGATAAGCAGATAAGAAGCCAACCCCACCAATTCCCAGAATCCGTATAAAACGATCAGGTTACTGGCTAGCAGAATACCAGCCATGGCACCCACAAATAACTGTAGATAACTAAAATAACGGGGTCGTTCGGCCTGGTTTTCGAGGTAGGAGAGCGAATAAATTTGTACGAGCAGCGCCACAAAATGTGCCAGAACCAGGATCATAACCGATGGGCGGTCGTGCCGGAAACCAACGAAAAAAGGGGTATCAAACAACCTGAGCCACTCCGCCAGGATCGGCACCATCGGCACCGTAGTGATCCGCAACAGACTGAACGACAAAACCAGGCCAAGCCCCGTTAGCACCATAGCCAGCAAACCTGCCCACCGCTGCGAACTCATCCGAACGCCGAAGAACCCCGCAAATGGCAGCAACAAAATGAGCGTGATGAGGGCAATTTCGAGCGGGTCGTCCATGAATGAGGAAAGATTGGCCCGCAAATATAAGGGGGAGAAGGGAGGAAAGGGAAAAAGGAGCCGGGAGTAATAGAAAGCAGGTTGCTTTATCTTTGCCAAACAATGGCTAAACGACTGCTTAAATACAAGAATTACGATGTTCATTCCATCACAACTGTCACTGCCGACGGTCGCCGGAATGCCAACATCGCCACGTGGGTGATGCAAACCAGTATGGGCGGAACCCACCTGGTTGTGGCTCTTTATCAACCTGATCTGACAATTGAACTGGTCCGGGAAAGTGGTATTCTGAACGTGAACCTGCTGGCCACCGACCAGCCAAATCTGATTCGGAAACTGGGGCAGCAGAGCGGACGGACAAAAGACAAGTTCAAAAACCTGCCTCATGCGCTTGACGAACGGGGTTGTCCTTTTTTAACGGAAGCACTTGGCTACGCCCAATGCTGGGTGGTGAGCCAAATCAACGCGGGCGATCACGATCTGTTCGTGTGCGAGGTGTTGAAACAGGTGGTGCTGCACCCCAACAAAACGGTGATGACGAATGCCTACATAAAAGAGAAGAAGTTAGTACGAGGATAACAGCGACTGCCGCCCCAGAATATCGTCCAGGTATTCCCGCGAATTGGCCAGCCGTGGCACTTTGTGCTGACCGCCCAGTTTGCCGCGCTGAGCCATCCAGCCGTAGAAGGTGCCCCGTGGTACGGCATGAATCAGCGGCTCAATCAACACCATATCGTTGTAGCGTTTGGCATCATAATCGGAGTTGACCTGCCGGAGGGTTTCGTCTAAAATCCGGTTGAAACGACCCTGATTGTTGGGTGGCGTGGCGAACTCGATGATCCACTCGTGTCGCCCGTTTTGGCCTTCTCTCATATAAACCGGACCGGCGGTGTAGTCGGTAATAACGGCCCCGGTGGCCTCGCAGGCCCGTGTGATGGCACTCTCGGCGTTTTCCACGATGACCTCCTCCCCAAACGCATTGATAAAATGTTTGGTGCGTCCACTCACTTTCAGCCGGTGCGGATACAGCGACGTAAATCGGACTGTATCGCCC
>JAJAYX010000361.1 GCA_026785985.1 Rudanella sp.
GCAATCCCAATCAGCAACGAAATCATGCTTTTGGCTGCCGAAAACGACCCGCTAAGCGAGTCTTTCCCGTGGTTCCAGTAGCGTTCGTATTTTAGTTTGCCATTTTGAAACACCAGAAACGCGATGGTTTTCTGTTTTTCGATACTGTCGATCAGGTTTTTTGGGATGTCGCGCCTATTATATAAGGAGTCGAGTGGCCATGCCTGGGGTGCGTCGCCATTTTCGATAAGCCGGGTCGGGTGCGTTTTGAAATCGTAGATCGTGTGTGGCCCCCAGGCGGCAAAGTTACGAAGGTGAGCCAGGCGGTTTGTGTAGGTGGTGGCATAGGCAACGCCTATCAGCAAAAACAGGAAAAGCAGAATTCGTAGTGGTTTTTTCAAGGTAGTTTATGGTTTTCGATAGTTAGCTAATGGTTTCTGGTAGCGTATTTTGCTGTTCCGAGAAAATCGACAACAACTTAACAACCTGAAACGGTAATCCCTAATGCCCGCCCCAAAACCCGCCCCCGGCCCACTTGCCGGCCTTCGTATTCTTGACCTCACCCGCCTGTTGCCGGGGCCACTTGGTACCATGTTTATGGCCGATATGGGTGCCGAGGTGATTAAAATTGAAAACCCCGAAAGTCCCGATTACGTCCGGATGTTTCCGCCCCACCTCAACGGCGAATCGGTGCATTACCTGATGTATAACCGGGGCAAACAACTCCTATCACTCAACTACCAGACCGACGAAGGTCGTGCCGAATTTCTGGAAATCGTGAAAACCGCCGATGTGGTTGTGGAACAGTTCAGGCCCGGCTTCCTCAACCGGCTTGGCATTGGTTATGAAGCGGCCCGGCAGGTGAACCCCCGTATTATATACGTATCGGTGACGGGCTATGGACAAATCGGCCCCTATGCGCATCTGGCGGGCCACGACCTCAACTACCTCGGCATTGCGGGTGTGCTGGGCCTAACTGGAAACCCCACCGAAGCCCCCACCGTGCGGGGTGTGCAGTTGGCCGACATTGCGGGTGGTTCCTATGGGTGTGTTATGGCAACCCTCGCGGCTCTGTATGCCCGCGAACGCACGGGCGAGGGTCAGCACGTGGATGTGTCGATGACCGATGCCGTGATGCCGTTGCTCACGGTGGCTTATGGGTTGTTTGCGGGGGGGATGACCCCGGTGCGGGGCGAGATGCCCCTGTCGGGTGGACAACCGAACTACGGAGTCTATCAAACAAAAGAAGAGCTGAAGGGCCGCCCCCGGTATGTGGTGTTGGGTACGCTTGAACCCAAGTTCTGGCAAAAATTTTGCGCCCTCGTTCAGAAACCCGACTGGCTCAAATTCATACTGCCCCAAAACCCCGATCAACTTGCCGCGTATAAAGCGCAAATTCAAACGCTGTTCCTCCAGCGCACTCAAACAGACTGGGTGGCTTTCGGCACCGAAAATGACCTGCTCATAACCCCCGTCAACGACCTGGCCGACCTCCAACACGACCCCCACCTGGTGGCCCGACACATGATTCAGCATGAACAGCACCCCGTGGCCGGGAATTACACGAGTGTGGGTGTACCGCTGAAATTTTTACCCTGAAAACGGTTCATTGTCTAAACTGAACGCTGGTGAAAATATGATGTAATTCAATTAAGAATGTGGTAACAGATGTGTTCATGTTCAGTCAGAAGTAGGATTCATAGTGGCGAAACATGGCATGATTTATGTGAACAGTCCCAATTTTTAAGAACTCCGTGCAACAGGCGTTATGAATCCTTAAAACAGGAACAAAATAGGCACTGTTCTACTTTTAGTTCGCTTGGCATGATATTCGTCGGGTATAATAGAATAATAGCAAAAGGGAGATGCCCGGTCATTGCTTAAGTAAAAAGTTGACGTTATATGAATGTAGCTATACAGAAATTAAATAGCAGTTGGTTATCAAAGATCCTGCTTATGGGTGTCGTTCTGACACTCGGGGCAAGTTCTTATGCCCAAATTACTGCTCCCCCCTGTGCTACACCAACGCCACCGATTATTGGCGGTACGCCGTCAATTTGCCGGGGCGAATCGGCTATCCTCTCGGCTACCGGCTGCTCAGGAAACGTAATCTGGAATACGGGCCAAACCGGCAACCACATAAACGTTCAGCCCCAGCTAACAACCCGCTATACGGCTCTTTGCCGTACGGCAGAGGGTTGCCTGAGTTGCTTTGCCGAAGTCTGGAAAGTAACTGTCAATACCCCGACTCCCCCCATTGTTGCAGCCGCTGAGTCGCCGGTTTGTTCTGGCGATATGGTTACATTGACAGCGAGCGGGTGCGCAGGCACTCTTACATGGCCCGATGGTAGCACGGGCCGTTCAATAGCAGTTCGGGCCGTACAGACCATGACTTTTGCGGGCGTTGTTTGTACGGAAAAAAACTGCCCCAGCTCACCTTCCGTTCCTATCGAAGTGGCCGTTGGACAACCTACTAAACCTGTTCTTTCGGTTACCCAGAGCATTATTTGCGCTGGGCAAACCATCACCCTAATGGCGGGAAATTGTCTTGGTGTAGTCCGTTGGTTCGATGGACAAGTGGGCATAAACCGGGTTTTTACGCCCACGCAAAGCCGCTCATTTCGGGCGTTGTGCCAGATGGGCAGTTGCCAGAGCGACAGCTCCGATGCCTTGCCTATTACGGTGAATGCCGGGAATTTGAGGCCCGTATTAACCAGCACAACATTTACCAATGGTTGCCCCTATCAGACCGCCGACCTTACGCAGGCGGTGCCTGCCGACAAAACACGCAACCCGGCCGGAGTTTGGTTGTTCCGCACGAGGGCTGATCCCGCAAGCCCGGCTCTTCAGTCGCCAATGGCGGTGGAAACCGGAGATTATTATTTGTTTTTGCAAACCGCTGACGGGTGCTATAGTAAACCCATTACGCTCTCGGCTCAGATTGCACCCTGCACCAATGCGATTGCTCCATGTATGAGTAACCCTGCTCGTGTGGTTGTTTGGGCCGATTCACTCAACGGTTCCCGTGGGTCGGTGGTGCTACAGGCGCAGTTGCGCGGCTCGGCCACGAGTTCGCAGTGGACCAGCACCGGAACTGGATTGTTGACTTCGGATAAGTCTGTATCGACCCGGTATCTTTTTTCTGAAACTGACCGTCAGCGTGGAGCCATTGTTTTTGCGCTGACCACCCCCGACCCCGACGGTAACGGGCCATGTGCAGGTGCCCTGGCCAGTCTGACAGTGGCCGTTCCGCTTGCCAATAGCCAAACAGGCACCGAGGTGGTGGGTCTGGGCAAAATGGTTTTTGAACCAACCTGGTTACCCAATAGGGAAGTGGAACTGGTGTATCAACTGACCATTGCCAACATGGGTAAAAACCCGTTAGCCAATGTGCAGGTGGTGGATGATCTCGACCGGGCTTTCGCTGGTTCAGGTGCCCGAGTTCAGTCGGTAACGGTTCGGGCCGACAATGGCTGGGCAACAAACCCGGCCTATAGCGGACAAGGAGCCGACACAACGATGCTACTTGCCGGAGCCAGTTTGCCAACGGGCGCAAAGCAAGTTGTACGCCTGACAGTACGACTGAATATTGGGCAAGCCAACACACTAACGTTTGACAATCAGGCCCATGTGAACGCTCTTGACGTGAACGGAACCATCTGCCGTGACGTGTCGACGAGTGGGAATGATCCTGATCCTGATAAGAACGGGAATCCGGGTGATAATAATGAGCCAACAGTGCTAACACTGCATTCGGTGGCGGCTGAAGGAGACGTGTTTATTCCTGAAGGGTTTTCGCCGAACGGAGATGGCATAAACGACAACTTTATTGTGAGTCGGGTGCCAGCCGGGACGACCATGCAACTGCGGGTATTTAACCGCTGGGGTAACCCTGTTTTTGAGCGTGAAAAGTACCAGAATGACTGGAACGGTACAGCCAATGTGGGCGTTGTGTCGGGGGTAAACGGGCAGGGTCTGCCCGAAGGCACGTATTTTTATGTGCTTACTCTCAGCGACGGTCGCGAATACAGTCGATTTATGACCCTGAACAGGTAAGCAGAAAAAGATTTTCTGTGTAATTAATGGTGAAAAATAAGGGCATACTTCAAACCATTTTTGTGCGTATAACCCAAGAGATTACTTCTCTATTGATGATTAAGCGGCACCAATGATTCGCTATAAACTTGTATTGAGCGTACTACTAGCCTTTTTGTGGATAGCTGGGGTGATGGCTGAAGAGCCATCAATCCGTCGTGTGGCTGCGAAGTCGCGCTCGAAGCAACAGGTTGGTACTCGTTTAGTAATGTCTCTTTCCCGAACGGCTCCCAGGCCCAAAACATCGCAGGTAACTCCCGATTCGCTGCTTCGGCAAGCCGACCGGATGGTTAGCTGGAAAGCCTACGGGCGGGCCATCGATATTTATACACAATTACTGTCGAATCCCTATCGGCCCATAAACAACGCGCAGCGGGTGGCCGCAATGCTTGGATTAGCCAATGCATACCGACTGGTTGGTGATAACGAAAAAGCGGAGAAACAATATCGTGACTGGCTGGAATTAGTGCCTATACTCGAACGGCGACCTCAGCCCGTACTGCAATTTGCCCAGACTCTGGCGGCCAACGGAAAATTCAAAGATGCCGACGAGCAGTTTGAACTCTATAATCAACTGCTGGCCGACCAAAAGGTTCGTCGGTTAGCCGAGGGCGAAACAGAAGCAGGGCAACGGTCAAGGAGCAATCAGCCGGTTCAATATCGACTGGAATATTTGGCACTCAATACCAAAAATGAAGAGTTCAGCCCCATGTATTTTCGGGATGGGCTTGTTTATGTAGCGGGTAGCAAGGGTAACTCGACCATCGAAACCAAAGGCAGTGGGGGCGGTTCGGGTTATCTGGATTTGTTTTATATTCCGAACCGGAACGACATTCGCATCGGTACGGTGATTAACCCGGATGGCACCGAGGCAAAACCCGACAACACTCGCGACCGGAAACGAAGCAGTACGGGTGGCGATGATAGAACACGCCCCACCTCCAACGACTCGCGGACGGTGCCAAACTTCGATGCGGGTATTCGGGCCTCGGAGGGCCTGGGCTACGAATCGCGGGCAACAAGTCCGTCCCAGAAGTTTAGTAAATCGCTCAATACGCGCTACCACGAAGGTCCGGCCACGTTCTCTGCCGATGGAACCCGCATTATTTTTACCCGCAACAATTTCAACGATGGCCGCTCTAAAAAGAGTGCCGAGGGAATCAACAAGCTGAAATTGTATACGGCTGAACAAAAAGACGGGGTCTGGATGAACGTGGAAGAATTACCGTTCAACAACGACGAATATTCGGTTGGTCATCCAACGCTGAGTCGCGACGGCCGCACACTTTATTTTGCGTCCGATATGCCCGGTGGACTGGGGGGGAGCGACATTTATGTTACGCAGTACCAAAACGGCCGATGGTCGAAACCCGTTAGCCTGGGGCCAACCGTAAATACAAAAGGCAACGAGTTGTTCCCTTTTGTAGATGAACTTGGGAATGTTTATTTCGCATCGGATGGGCGCAGAGGCCTGGGTGGGCTTGATATTTTTATGGCAACAATGGCTGGCATAACACCCCAGACTGTTGAGCATCTGGATGCTCCCATTAACTCACCACAGGACGACTTTGGCTTGATTACCGATGCCAACCGTCAATCGGGATATTTCAGCACCAACCGGAAAGATGGGAGTGATGATATTGTCCGGTTTGTTCGCCAGAGTTCGCTCTACGGATGCCGCGACCTGACCGTTCGAGTCTACGATGCCGAAACTGACCAACCTTTAGATAGTGTGGTAGTGGATGTGAAAGGCCGCAGCGACGGTGTTACGGAACAACAGCTTGTTACGGACCGCAATGGTCTGATTCGCCTTTGTTTGCAGGGCGATAACGATTTTAAATTGGTTGCAGCCCGCGATGGCTACATTAATAGCACGGTTGGCTTTTCGACTCGCGCCCTCACCGACGACCAACCCAGTCGTCTTGAAATGGGTATGACCAAGCCTACTATTGTGATGGATACGGTTTACACAGCAGCCCCCGGCTCACCTGCCGAAGTGGCTACGCTGACCCGGTCGCGGATTCGGGGTATTATTATGGGCGAGCGTGACCAACGCCCCATTGAAGGCGTAACGGTAAGTTTGCGAAATGAATGTAACAAAACCACTCAGTCGGTGGTGACGGCTGCCGACGGACGCTATACGTTTGAACTGGACGAAGGCTGCGACTATACACTGGTGACGACCAAACCGGCTTATGGAACCAGCACCAGCAAAATCAAAAAACTACCCAAGAAGTCGAAACCCAAGTTAGTGGCTGCCGATGTACGCATGTTCAGCGTAGGCGATGTGGTGACGCTGGACAATATTTATTACGATCTCGACAAATTCAACATCCGGGCCGATGCCTCCCGCGAGTTAGATAAACTGGTGGCTACCCTGCGCCGGTATCCCTCGCTGGTGATTGAAGTGCGGTCGCACACCGACAGCCGGGGCGATGCAGGCTACAACCGCGAACTCTCATCGAAACGAGCCAGATCGGTTGCTAACTATTTGATCTCCAAAGGAATCAGTAGTAAGCGAATCAGTTCACGGGGTTTGGGTGAGTCGATGCCACTCAATAGTTGCACCGACGGGGTTATCTGTACGGAAGAGGAGCATCAGCGCAACCGCCGGACAGAGTTTAAAGTAATTGGGGTGAAATAGTACCTTTGCTCCATGCTTGGCTTCCCAAACTGCAAAATCAATCTCGGCCTCCAGATTACCGACCGCCGACCCGACGGGTATCATAATCTGCAATCCTGTTTTTATCCTGTCGGCTGGTCTGACATACTGGAAATAATCGAGGATAAGTCATTATCGGCTCCCAAATCATCAGACCGGGTGCAATTCACCGCAACCGGCATTCCGATTCCCGGTCAGGGTAACCTCTGTATAAAAGCATACCATGACTTGCGGGCCGATTTTGACCTGCCCCCGGTTAAAATGCATTTGCATAAACTGGTGCCAATTGGAGCGGGTTTGGGTGGTGGATCCGCCGATGC
>JAJAYX010000362.1 GCA_026785985.1 Rudanella sp.
ACGTAAAATTGAGGCTCTCCGGGCGGCAGGTCACACGGTGGAGCCGGTGAGTTTGTCGCTGCTTGAATCGCTGTTGCCAACCTATTATATTCTGACTACTGCCGAAGCCAGTTCTAACCTCTCGCGCTTCGATGGAGTGCGCTATGGACACCGCACCGCCGATGCTTCGGACCTGACCACACTCTATAAAAAAAGCCGCACCGAAGGATTTGGTAAGGAAGTACGGAAGCGCATTCTGTTGGGAACATTCGTGTTGAGTGCGAGCTACTACGATGCCTATTATACGAAAGCACAACAGGTTCGACGGTTGATTCGCGGGGAAACCGAGCGGCTTTTCACCCGGTATGACTTCCTGTTATCGCCCACAACCCCCAGTCCGGCGTTTAGATTGGGCGAAAAAACCGCTGAGCGGGCCGGAAATGATCCTTTGCAAATGTACCTGGCAGACATTTTTACCGTTCAGGCTAATGTAGTAGGTTACCCCGCTATATCCATCCCCAACGGCACCGATTCAGACGGATTACCCATTGGCCTGCAACTGATGGCCCCCCCATTTCGGGAAGGCGCGTTGGTGGCCGCAAGTGAATTGGTTTATGATTTATAGTGTGTTTTATAGGTTACTGACGCGCCCACAATTCATGCATTACCAACCTGTACTCTATTCACAATAAACCATACGCCCAATTATTAACCATTAACCAACGTGCAGCCATGAAGAAGGGGCGAATTGTGTTGTTGAGCCTGCTTGGTTTGAGTTCAATGAGTGTGATTGCCTCGCCCATGCAGGCCGACACGAGCCGCATCGACTCGGTGCAGGTTGAAGCCTATACCAACATACCCTCTGTGCCGGAAGCGTTGCTGCTGGAGCGGTTACCAAAACTGGAAAAAACGATTCCCCTACCCTATCACAAAACAGTTCACGGGTTTGTGAATCATTTTCTGTTTACGAAACCCAGCTACACCCGCACCATGCTGGAACGGATGTCGTTGTTTTTTCCGCTTTATGAGCGAATGCTGGCCAAATACAACCTCCCCGACGAGTTGAAATACCTGTCTATTGTGGAGTCGGGGCTGAATCCACGGGCCGTGTCACACGCGGGAGCGGGAGGGCTTTGGCAGTTTATGCCCGGCACCGGACGCGACATGCGACTTTATCAGGACGACTACGTGGACGAGCGCATGGAGCCGGTGAAAGCCACCGAAGCTGCCTGCAAATACCTCCGCGACTTATACAACATCTTCCATGACTGGCCATTGGCCTTAGCCGCCTACAACTCAGGCCCCGGCACGGTGAAACGAGCCATGCGCCGGTCGGGGGGCAATTCGTTCTGGACCATTTATGATTTCCTGCCGAAAGAAACCCGTGCCTACGTACCGCAGTTCATCGCGTTTACCTACGTGATCAACCACGCCAACGACCACGGAATCTATCCTGAAACCCCGGAATACCCGATTCCGTTTGATACCATTCACGTGAATAGCTATTTTAACGTGATGACATTTGCCAAACAGAGCGGTATTCCCATCGGCGAAATGCACAAGCTGAACCCGCACGTTACCACCGGAATTTTACCGGTCTATACCCGCGATTTTATGCTTCGGGTGCCCAGCGATCAGTTTACGTATTTTGAGAAGCACCGGCAGGCCATCATCGACTCGGCCAGCCGGGTGCCGCTCGTGATGGATCATATTCTGTTGGCTGATGCCGAAGGCGTGGACATGGGTGCATTAGGTCAGGCGACTGATAATGACCGGTTTTCGCTCGCCCGCCTGAGTGCCAAACAGCCCGCTACCCCCGCAGAGAACACGCTGATTGCGTCTAATGCCCCCATGCCAGCCGAGCAGCCCGAACCCGACGACGTGGAAGAAGTGGTGCAGAAAAAACCAAAAAAGACTACGTACACAGTCAGGAAAGGCGAAGGTCTGTTCCGTGTGGCCGAGCAGTTTAACGTGGAGGTATACGACCTGAAAAAATGGAATCGGTTATCGTCCGACGTGGTTTCGGTGGGGCAGGAACTGGTGATTCTGAAAGACATTGGCGAGACCCAGGCCGAAGAACTAGCCGAACAGAAAACCCCCAAAGCCGAAAAACGGGCAAAAGCGATTGCTGCTCATAAGCCCGTTCGCAACCGCTACCATCGGGTGCAGCCCGGCGATACGCTCTGGAACATTGCCCAGCGCTACGACGGCCTGTCGATTGAGCAGTTGAAAAAAGTGAACAAAATCAGGGGGAATGCCCTCAAGCCAGGGCAGAAACTGATTGTGGGATAAGCAAGCCGGGGTGACATTGCTCACCTCACCGGGCATCCTGTTGAGCTTAGAATCCGTATCCCGCTGTGAGTTGCCAGAGCGTGGTTTAGAACATTAGGTCAGAACACTAAGCGTTCGCTCAAAATCGTCGCATAACTGATTTACAATATCCTGAGTCTCATGAATGGGTACTGGACAGGCAGTCTATGGTGGCTAACAAATCTGAGTTTTTAGACCTAACAACAGGCTTTTTACCCTCACAATAGGCTTTTTAGGCCAAATAATAGGCTGAAAAATTCCACCATAGATTATAAACGCAGTACCTGTTGTTTCATACTGCTGATTATAGCGGTAGGCATCAAAGCCGTAGAACCCGGCAGTTGCCAGCACAATCAGGCCAATTGGCAGAGCAATAAATTTTCGGGGAGAATTTGTCGATTCAGTTGCCATGTTTATTCTTGCTTTCCGTGTATTCACTGTTGTGAACTACAGGGTAGTCAATTTGGTTTACTATGCAACAAAGGTAAACTGAGTTGACTATTAAAGTCAAATAAGTTGACTATATTTGTGGAGAAAATTTACGGATTCTCCCAAAAACGACTATCTTCAACTCATGACCCCGGAAACAGACAAGTTAATCTTTGATTTAAACCATTTCGACGAGATCAGGCGACGGTCGTTAGGCCGTTTATCATGGCGGTTGAAGCGGTATATTGAAAACTTTCTGGAACCCCATTTGCAGGAGCGGGGCTTTGCCGATTTTAAACTGAGTTACCTCGCTGTGTTAGCCAACGTGGAGGAGCGGGGCATCACCAATAACGAATTGGCCCGGCGTGCGTATGTAACCAAGCAGATGATGAGCAAAACGGTCAGTTTGCTCGAACAGCAGGGGTATATCTATACGAAGAAGCACGAAAGCGATTCGCGGTCGAGTGTGATTTTTCTGAACGAACGCGGCAAAGTTCTGTTCATAAACCTGCATGAGTGCATCACCGAAATGCACGATAAATTCAGTATGATACTGGGTCAAAACCGATTTGAGCAATTGATTGACTCGTGGGTGGATCTAATGGACGGGTTAGACGACGAAGCAACGCAACCCTAGAGGGTAATGAGGCCCAGTCGAAGGGCTTCCATCACCATGCCCACCCGGCTTTTAACGTGTAGTTTCTGAAAAATAGCTTCCCGGTAACCATCTACCGTCCGAACGCCCACGCACATTTCATCGGCAATTTGGGCGTAGGTCAGGTCACTACAGGCTAGTTTCAGAAACTGTAGTTCGCGTTCGTTAAAATGAACAGTGGGCGTATTGACAGTCACTTTGGCCACCTGTAGCGATTTGAGCAGATGATGCGTCAGGAACTCCGAATAATAAAAGCCCTTAGTCCGAATGTCGTCCAGAGCCTCCCGAAGCTCCGCTGGGCGACATCCTTTGAGCAAGTAGCCCCGCACTCCCAACCGGATCATCTGGGCAACCTGCTCGTCGCGATCTATCATCGACAAAACCAGGATTTTAAGATCAGGATGGTGTTTCTGGAGATAGGTCGCCGTTTCAAAACCGTCCATTTCGGGCATGTTAACGTCGAGCAACAGGATATCAGGAATGCCCTGTTTGGGAAACCGTTCGATGAGGTCGCGCCCATTTTCAGCAACATACAGGACATCGTATCCCTCAAATTTCTGAACCAGGTCTGACAGGGCTTGCGCCAGTAGCTGATGATCATCGGCAATGGCAATGGTTGTGGTGGACATAGCAAGTTGTAGAGGAACGTTAACCGGCTGTAAGGTAGTCTATTACCTGTATCAAGTCAATAGCATTACTCAATTCAGCAGATTAAATTAAACAGACGGTAAAGTAATCGTAATAATGCACCCTTCGCCGGGTTGACTCATAATGGTGCAAGTGCCACCCAGCAGGGCGGCCCGACGGTGCAGATTACCCAATCCCTGCCCGGTGGCTGCGGGTTTTGCATCGGATTGCCGGGTAACGGGCAAGCCCCGCCCATCGTCGGCAATGCTGAGTGCAAACAGATCGGGCTGATAATTGGTGCTGACCAGAATGGTTTTGGCGCGGGCGTGTTTCAGGGTGTTGCTGATGGCTTCCTGCACCATGCGAAACAACACAATTTCGACCTGCGGATCGAGTCGGCGGGGTTCGCCGGTAATGGTTAGATGGGCCTCGTAACGGCCTGTCCGGCGAATGCGGTCGAGTTCGAGCCGGATACTGTCGTGGAGGCCAATTCGGGTAAGAGCATCGGTGTTGAGCGTTTTGGAGAGGATGCGCAAATCGTTGATCACCTGTTGCACAAGTGACCCCGTTTGTTGCACGGCCGGGTGGTGGGGCGTTTGCACGAGGTCTTCATCGAGCACATTCAACTGGAGCATGGCCACCGCCAGTAACTGCCCGATATGGTCGTGCAGTTCACCCGAAACATGCTGCAGCGTCTGGTTCTGGGTTTCGACCTGGGCGGTCAGGATTTCGCGCTGGTAGGTTTCGTGGAGGGCTTGTTTTTCGGCCCGAAACTGGGCCTGACGGCGTTGGAAGAGCCGGGCAAAGCCCAACACAAAACCGACTAATAATGTCAGCACAATGGTTGCGGCTACAAACGCCAGCACTACTTCATAGCCGTGTTGATTCATCAGTTTCCGAACGAAGTTTGTACTGGCAAGTCAAAAAAGCGACTATGAAGAGTGAGTAAAGAATGAAACTGCTAAATATCCGTACATACATAAATACTGAAGCGTACATTTCGCCCAACTTCCCTATATAATTAAATGCACTGAAAGTCAGCAGTGTAGTCACCCCAAACAATAACCAGCCAGCACTAAACCAAAAAAAAGGAAATTGGTCGAATCGCTCAGTATTAAGCTGTTCGAGTAACTTACGTAGATAATAAAGTGCGGTCAAAAGAATCAAAATACTACAAATTGTTTTGGTGAAAGTCGGGTATGTTCTAAGCAAATTAGACCAGTTAAAAGCTGTTTCAATAGTCAATAAAATTGCGACGAACCCAAT
>JAJAYX010000363.1 GCA_026785985.1 Rudanella sp.
GCCTACACATGGAAAAACTCATTTACAAATATGCTGGTGGTGCCAAGCGGGGCCCGGCCGCATTCGGACTGCTCCTCGCGCTTATGCTGTTGGGCAGCGCGGCCAACGCCCAGGTGAAAATTGGGGCCAACGCCAAAACCATCGGCTCATCGAGTAACCTGGAGGTGGAAGCGGCCAACGGCAAGAAAACGATTGTGGATAAAGCTACCGGGCAAGTAACCATTCAGGACGGTACCGAAGGCGCGGGGAAGGTTTTGACTTCGGATGCGAATGGGGGGTCTTCCTGGAAATCGCAGGGCGGACAGACAGGAACTGGGTTCGACTCTTACCTGACACCTTCGGCAGCATTTAACATAAATTATGGAACTCCTTCTGTTAATGTGTTTCCATTTCCTGATGTGACTATTAGTGAAGCCGGAACATACATGGCAATTGTCCGCACATTTGGTACTGCATCCGTAAGTGCAGCACCACTTGCCTTCTACAGTTTTATTCGGAAAAACGGCAGCACAACGGGGCAAGACACTTTTGAATGGTATGCCATTTCGGGTGCTGCTGGCGCGAACTTCGGCGTGGCCGGAACCCTGGTTTTCACCGCTAATGTAGGTGATGTGGTAACGGTTGGATTCGTAAACGGATACAGTACTAATCCTAACCTTACCATTTCAACAACATTCTTACCAAGAAACAACGTCCGGTTTATCAAAATTCGGTAAGCCCTTCTCTGGTTACCCCCCTACCCCGCACCTTACTGCGTTCGCATTAACTCATTCACAGTCCCTCCAATCATATGAAACGACTGCTACACCGATACGTCGGACCGTTACTCACCGTCCTGTTGCTGGGCGCTACGACTGGCTATGCGCTCGGCCATGGTCAGGAAAGCGCGAAGGGGTTTACCAGCGCAGCCCGGCGATGGCGAAGAAGTCGGAGGTGTTGCGGGTGAGGGCCGGGGCTTTAACGATTCAGAATCAACTCTTTGAGATGGCGAAGGATGAACACGATTTGCAGGAGGTCGGAACGCTCATCGGCACTGAAATTTTTGCTGACACAGTAATCCCGGTCAACGAGGGTCGTAAACCGAACATGACTGCCAAACAGATAACTGCCATAGATGGGTTTGCCATCGCCGTTTTTTTCCTGAGCAATCAGCATCGCCATCAGCATCTGAGCCTCCGGGTCTTTACTTTCTCCCCGGCCCTTCTTATACTCTTGCAGGAAAAAATAAGGGTGCTGAGGAGTGCTAAAGGCCAGTGGCGTAGCAACCAGACAGTCGGCGATAACGGCCAACAGATGGTTGTCTACTTTGGCCGACAGCGAACGCTCGAAAAAGACTTTGATTTTGGACTTGACGTTGATGTTGGCTAACCGGAAAACCGTACCGATAAACTGGATTTTAAGTTCCTCTTCATTCCAGTAGTTAACATCTTCTACAACATCGGCAAAAAGGCTTTCAAAAACGTCTTTTTCTGTATTGTTAAAGGTATAAGTTGCTGAAATCCATTGATTAAGATGTTCGCAATTACTGGATCGGTGGATATGAAAGGTTTCGGCTAAAAGACCGAGGTCGGATTGAAACTTTAGCTTTTCCATGCGATGACCAATTTCTGATTTTACCCCAAAGATACACAGTATGAAACGACTCGTACCCATTCTTCTCCTCCTGCTGCTATCGGCCACGACCGGCGCACTCGCCCAAAGTACCCTCTTTGGCAATATGGAGGTGCATCCGGGCGGCAAAGTCGGGGTGTATAACTCCATGACGCTCAACAGCGGCTACGTGATTACGCCCCGCCAAAGTCCGCCGGCCAACATTGCCTGGCAAGCCGGTGCGGCCCATGCCCAAACGGCCAACGCCAGCCACGTAAATGGCTATGCCGAGTACGGCGGTACGTCGGCGTTCACCTTCCCCATTGGCAACGGGATAACGTACCGCCCGGCGGGCATCTCGGCCCCGTCGTCGGGGACATTCTCGGCGGCCTATTTCAGCACCAATCCCTCGTCGGGGACGCTGCCCACGGGCGCACCCTTCAGCACGGCCAGCCTCGGCACGGGCGTAACGGGGGTCAGCCCGGTGGAATACTGGGACATCAACGGCCCCTCGGCGGTGAACCTGACCCTGAGTTGGGATGCCAACAGTAATCTCAATACGCTTACCGGCAGCACGTTGGCTAACCTGGCCATTGTAGGCTGGGATGGCTCGCAGTGGGTGACGCTTGGCGGCACGGCCACGGGTACGCTGTCAGGGACGGGGACGATCACCAGCACTACGCCGGTCACGCCCAACACCTACACGGCCTACACCTTTGGCAGTGTGAGCAGTTGCGCCACGCCTACCTTGGGTGGCACGGTGAGCTACGCCGGGGGGCAGGTACTCTGCGCCAGCAGCAACGCCGGTAGCCTGACCCTGACCGGGCAAACCGGCACGGTGACGGGTTGGGAAACCAGCACCAACGGCGGCACCACCTGGCTGGCCCTGACCGGCACAGCGGGGCAGTCGGCCTATACATTCATCAACGCCCAAAACGGGCAGCAGTACC
>JAJAYX010000364.1 GCA_026785985.1 Rudanella sp.
CTACTGAACCCAGGCCTGTTCAGCATTTTTTGCAGGCTGGCCCCCTGTCGGCAATTTATGCAAACGGCTCCCTCCGCTATATCCGCCTTGGCGATCAGGAAGTGGTACGAATGATTTACTTTGCCCTCCGCGATGAACACTGGAACACCCTGCCAGCTCGGGTCATCAATGAGCATTTCAACGTGATCGAACGCTCGTTCCAGCTAACGTTCGATTGTGTCCATTATCAAGACGATACGGATATTATTCGTTGGCACTGCGTTCTGACCGGCGACGAAACAGGCTGCATCCGGTTCAGTATCGACGGAAC
This sequence comes from Rudanella sp., assembly GCA_026785985.1. Lineage (GTDB taxonomy): Bacteria > Bacteroidota > Bacteroidia > Cytophagales > Spirosomataceae > Rudanella. Next base: position 311 of record JAJAYX010000364.1, read on the forward strand.
GGTGGTTCACCCTTTTAACCGGAACCGGGCCGGGCTTTGTGTGTTGCACCCGATCAGCGAAACCGTGGGTCAGGCAGTCAGGCTTACGCATCCCGATGGCGCGGAATCTACGGACGTTTTCCCCGAACTCATCAGTCCTCACCAACCCTTTATTGACATTGCTGCTATGCAATGTCAACTGCCTGATGGCACCGAAGCGACACTCACGTTTGAAGGCGATATTTTTGAAACCGAAGACCAACGCAACTGGTCCGATACCTCGTTCAAGACCTATTGTACCCCGCTCCACCTACCCCGCCCGGTGCTGCTTCAGCCCGGCGACCAGATTCGGCAAGTAGTAACGCTGGATCTTACCCCTTCCCGACCCGTCGGACCGCCCTCCACTATCCTCCCTTCCTCCCGACCCCCCGGACCGCTCTCCACCCTTCTCCCCCCTCTCGGCCTTTGCCACGCCATCGACCAGCCTAAACTGAAAACCGATGAAGCCGCGCAACTGCGTAGAATGGGCTTGAATCATTTGCGGATTTCGGTTGATTTCAGCCGCCCCGACTGGTCGGAATGGTTGACAGTAGGCTTGAGCGAGGCTAAACGACTGCAGGTGCAGGTAGTGCTGGCCATCATTTTTACGGATCAATACCAAATTGAACTAAACCACTTTCAGCAAGCCATTGAGTGGCTGAATCCAACTGTGTCAGCGGTAGACGTGTTTCACGCCGATCAACCCGTTCTACCTGACGCATTAGGGGCACAGGTGACGGCTCCTCTGAAAAAACTGTTTGCCGGTGCCAAACTCGGACTCGGTTCGCTGGACAATTTCACCGAACTCAACCGAAACCGCCCCGGACACAAACCAGCCAACACCACCCCGCCTGACTACCTGGTTTACGCTCTAAATCCGCAAACACACGCCATTGATGATCAAACAGTTATCGAGAATCTGGCGGCTCAGACCGACACCTTCATCACAGCAAGGAGTTTCGCGGGTGATTTGCCGATCCACGTTGGCCCCGTCACACTCAAATCCCGACATACTGCCGAAGCCGATCCCCGTTATTCGTCGTTATTGGCGGCAGGCTGGTTGGTTGGGAGTTTGGCCGCGCTCACCCGGGCAGGTGCATCGGGAATAACTTATTTTGACACCAAAGGCCCGAAGGGTGTTATGGAAGGCATCGACCCCGAAACAAACGTGGGGCAGGTGTTCCCAACCGGACTCGTGCTGATGGCCCTGGCCGACTGGCAGGAGGCTGAATGTATACCCAGCGAAACCTACAACTCATTGACAGTAAGCAGTCTGTCGCTTAAAAAAGACCACAGAAAACTCATCATTATGGCGAACCATACCTGGGATGAACAAACTGTTTCGCTACCCGAAGATCTGGAGCTTCCGGCACAGGGTTGGTTCTTAGACGAAACAACCGCCCCCATCAGTATGCAAACGGGTGAAATACCCGCGTTTGAACCACTCAGCCATAGAATTTTTCGATTAAACCCCTTTGCCGTAGTCGGCATCCTGGCTGATCGTAACTAAAAGCTGTTCTCCCGCACTTACTTCGCACTCCGAAAACGATGCCCTTTGAAAATACTCCCGCTTTTGCCCAATCGCTCGACGCGCAAGACCCGCTCCAACCCTTCCGCGACCGATTTCATGTTCCACAACGGGCTGGAAAAGACCTAATTTACTTGTGTGGCAACTCCCTTGGACTTCAACCCAAAACAGTCCGCACTGCCCTCGAAAATGAACTGGGTACGTGGCAACACCTCGGTGTGGAAGGCTGGTTCGAGAGCCTGCACGAAGCAACGCCCTCCTGGTTGAGCTACCACGAACGCTGTCAGCAACCTCTCGCCCACATTCTGGGAGCCTTGCCTGCCGAGGTTTGCCCTATGAACGCCCTGACGGTGAACCTGCACCTGTTAATGGAGTCGTTTTATCGCCCGGAGGGTGTCAAAACCCAAATTCTGACCATTGCCGGTGATTTTCCATCGGATCAATATGCCCTCGAAACCCACATCCGTTCGCGGGGTCTCGACCCCACCCACACGCTGATTGAGGTGCAACCCCGAGTTGATGGACTGATTTATACGGCTGATATCCAAAAAGCTATTGCCAACCACGCCGATACGCTCGCTTTGGTGCTGATGAGCGGCCTGAACTATTATACGGGGCAGGTATATGATATGAAGGCCATTGCCCAAACCGCCCACGAACACGCCGTTCTGGTGGGGTTCGACCTGGCTCATGCCATTGGCAACATTCCCCTGAACTTTCACGAGTGGGGAGTCGATTTTGCCACCTGGTGTTCCTATAAATACCTCAATGGCGGGCCGGGGGCCGTGTCGGGGGTATATGTTCACGAGCGGCACCACAACCCCTCGGTGCCACGTTTGGCAGGCTGGTGGGGCTACGACGAAAGCCGACGGTTTCAGATGACCAAAGGCTTTGTGCCGATGATCGGGGCTGCGGGCTGGCAACTCAGCACACCCAACATTCTGGCTCTGTCCGTACATAAAGCGGCCATCGAGATTACTGCCGAAGCAGGCATGGCCAACCTGCGCCACAAAAGCGAGCAACTAACGGGCTATCTGGCTTTTGTGCTGGAACCCTTCGCCGATACCATTCAGATTTTGACACCAGCCGATGCCGCTCAACGGGGTTGCCAGTTATCGCTCCTGGTGAAGCAAAACGGTAAAGCCCTATTTACTTACCTGACCGAAGCAGGCATCATTGGGGACTGGCGCGAACCCGATTGTATTCGCCTGGCTCCCACGCCCTTATAC
>JAJAYX010000365.1 GCA_026785985.1 Rudanella sp.
GCGGAGAACCCGATGAGCCCCACCCGACCGCGCTCATCCGCGCCAATGATTCGGGCGTAGCTACTGGCCGAGAAGCTCATTCCCAAGCCAGCCAATGCTGATTTTTTTATAAATTCACGACGGTTTTCCATGAAACAGATTGTTTATCAACGCAGCACGTTGTGCGTGATGTAAAGAGCAACCCAATCGCTTCCTACTGACTTCTTTACATTCCGTTAGGTTCCGATCAGGCTGAATGAGTGGTCAGGCTTCTCGTAGCGGCCTTTTTCTTTTCCATTCTCCCATATGCTATTACTTTTGCTCTATGCAGCAACAGATGGATACCTGGATTCGGGAGTTGATTCGGTGGTTGGGCTTTATTCCTAACCGTGATTTATCGGGATGGATTTTGCTCGTGATCGCCGTGCTAATGGGTCTAATTGTGAACGTAGCCGTTACACAATCCATCCGGTTTGTGAACCGTAAACGGCCTTCACAAATTCTGGACTACCTCAAAACCTACGTTCGTTGGGCTTTTTGGGTGTTTGTGCCGTCGTTGTTTTTCTTGCTGGCCACCAATGTGCAGTCGGCCCGGTTTATCAGGCGGCATCCCGTAGCCGACAAAACCGCCGAGATTCTTTTTCTGATTGCCGCCACCTGGCTCATTATTCAACTCCTGAAAGTGGCCGAACTGATTCTGGTTCGGCAATACGACACCACGCAGGACATAAACCTGTCGCAACGCAAATTTGTGACCCAAGTGCGGTTCGTCAGGCGGTTCATGGTGTTTGTGATTTTCGTTATTAGTGGTGCTCTGTTGCTGGTGGCGTTTCAGGGGAGCCGCAAAGTGGGTTTAAGCGTATTGACTTCGGCGGGGGTGGTGTCGGTGCTGATCGGCTTTGCCGCCCAGAAAACATTATCTAATCTGTTGGCCGGGATTCAGATTGCCTTCACTCAGCAAATTCGTTTAGACGATGCCGTGGTTGTGGAAAATGAGTGGGGCCGCATTGAGGAAATCAATCTGACCACCGTGGTCGTGCGGCTTTGGGATCGCCGACGGTTGATTTTGCCAATCACTTATTTTGTGGAGAACCCGTTTCAAAACTGGACCCGCTCCGATGCATCGATTACCGGAGCTATTCTGTTTTACCTGGACTATAACGTGCCGGTGGACAAAGTCCGCGAAAAAGCCCGCGAACTCGCCGAGGCCGACCCCCTCTGGAACCGGGATGTGTTTGCTGTGCAGGTGACCGACACCACGCCCACTACCCTTATTCTGCGCATTCTCGTATCGGCGGCCGATGCCCCTTCAGCCTTTGATCTGCGCTGCCATATCCGCGAAGATCTTATCGTATTTCTGCGCGATGAGTATCCGCATAGTCTCCCCCAAACCCGCATTCACTTTGGCCCTTTGCCCCATCCTCAGCCCCCTCTTCCTCTTACCCCGACGGCATAGTTAACAATTAGATAACATTCGATTCCCCGGCGGCATACCGGGTTTTGTTGACCTTTGTGTGGGTTTGACTAAACCCGTTATTTGCATTTAACTAATACCCACTATGTTTGGCTTAGAAACCAGCATTTTTCTGTTGCTCGCCTTCTGTATTTTAGCAGCCTGTGTGTTTGAATTCATCAATGGCTTTCACGATACGGCCAATGCCGTTGCCACCGTCATCTACACCAATTCATTACAGCCGACACAGGCCGTTGTCTGGTCGGGGATGTGGAACTTCCTCGGTGTTGTTACGGGTGGTGTTGGAGTAGGTATGAGCATTGTAAACCTGCTCCCCGTCGAGTTACTCATCGACCAAAATGTCTATCACAGTATAGCAATGGTGCTGGCCCTGTTATTGAGTGCCATTATCTGGAACTTCGGAACCTGGTATTTTGGCCTGCCCGCATCGAGTTCCCACACACTCATCGGGGCTATTATTGGCGTTGGTTTGGGCTATGCCGTGTTGCCCGACAATACGATGGGCATTGCCGCCGTCAATTGGGACAAAGCTAAAGAGGTTTTTGCGGCCCTGCTCCTATCTCCTCTAATTGGCTTTAGTTTGGCGGTTGTGCTGATGTTTGTTCTCCGGCGTACGCTGAACAAAGATGTCCGAAAACAGCTTTTCGATGAACCTCACGGTAGCCAAACGCCCCCGGTTTGGGTGCGTGGTGTATTGATTACTACCTGTACCTTGGTCAGCTTTTTTCACGGCCGCAACGACGGTCAGAAGGGGATTGGACTGGTGATGCTCATTCTTATCGGCATTTTGCCCACCTACTTTGCCGTCGATACGAACCTGGATGTACAAAAACTGCGCCCCGATTTAACAACCGTTGAGCAAAAAATAGCCCTGATCGACCCCACACGGCTCAATGACGCTGATAAAGATCGAATCGCTAAAATTAACCAAAGCACCCAGAATCTGGAGAAAGTACTGGCTGCCAATGTCATTCGTAGGGAAGAAGCCCTCGATGTGCGGCAGTCATTGCTCACCATCAGCAACAGCGTCAAGAAATTACTGGACAGCGAATCCGTGCAATTAAGCGAAACCGATCGGAAAGCATTGAATCAGGCTGCTACCATTGAGGAAAAGGGGCTTCGGGAATTTACCGATCATGCTCCTTTCTGGGTTATTCTGATGATCTCACTATCGCTTGGTTTTGGAACCATGATCGGCTGGAAACGGATTGTAGTTACTGTAGGGGAAAAGATCGGCAAAAGTCACCTGACATACGCTCAGGGTGCCTCGGCTGAATTGGTGGCGGCTTTTACCATCGGCTTAGCCTCGGCATTTAAAGTACCTGTAAGTACCACGCACGCGCTGTCGTCGGGTATTGCCGGGTCGATGGTGGCCAGCAAAGGCATTAAGAACCTACAGGCCGGAACCATTCAAAATATCCTTCTGGCCTGGGTACTCACGCTGCCTGTGGCTATTTTGCTCTCTGCCACCCTGTTTATTTTCTTCCGCTGGTTGTTATAAGGAGGAAGGCGAGGAAAGAACACGCTGCTGTGGCGTTTCCTCACCTTTTCCTTATTTCGAGGTGGCCATCACCATTTTGATATTCAGCTTGGCACCGGTTTCTAAAACGCTCACCAAGTCCTGAACAGTCAGGGTTTTGTCGAACCGAACCACCACGGTTGGTTCCTGAATACCGGCCATAACGGATTTCAATTCGTTTTCGAGGTTATTGGCATCCACCGGCTGCTTGTCGATGAAATATTGCTTGTTGCTGTCTACTGAGAGCGTCACCTGTTTTTTACTGAGTTGCTGCGTGGAAGAGGCTTTGGGCAACAACAACTTGATAACGTTGGGATTGGCCACCGTCGAAATAATCAGGAAGAAAAGTAGCAAAAAGAACATGATGTCGTTCAGCGACGATGTGGCGACCTCAGCAGCGAATTTAGTTTTACGGCGTAGTTTCATATTCTTTTTCTATCGCACCCGTGCTACTTCATTGGGCTTTTGGAGGACTTCGAGAAACTCGAAAGCGTTCATTTCGAGCCGGAGCGTGAATTTCTCGACCATCATGTTGAGCAGGTGGTATCCCGTGTAGGCAATCACACCAACAACGAGACCGGAGCCGGACGTGATCATTTTCTCGTATAAACCACCCGCAATGATGCCCACGCTGATATTGTCGGAGAGCGAGATGTCGTAGAAAATGCGGATGATGCCGGAGATCGTACCGATGAAGCCAAGCATGGGGGCAATACCGGCCAC
>JAJAYX010000366.1 GCA_026785985.1 Rudanella sp.
AGGCTCAATTCACTCATAAAAAACAGTGACACGAATAAGTGACTTTTTTCTGCTTTTTGCTTCCTCGCCCAAACCCGGACTCGCAACAGGTATGTAGTTGCCAAATCGAATTAACCCCTATATCTATAAGCGGCAAATGGATAGGTTGAGCGAATCCATCGCGCTGGTGTTGCGACGAGGTCTGGCATAAACTGTTTATTGGCAGTACTATTACTGCCAATAAACAGCTATATTTGAGCCATAAACAGGCAGAAAATGGCAACCACAACCATACAGTCGGGAAAATCCCGCCCCTTAAACCGCAAAAAAGTCCCGGCACAAACGGCAAGTTCTGTACCGCTCTACCAGCCGAAACACGCTTACGGCTTCTCCGTTATCGAACAGGCTCAACAGGGTGTTTCTACGCAACAGGTCGATCAGCTTGCCACACTGCTTGGTATTTCGTTAAAGGAAATAGCGGTGATTCTACAGGTAGCCGAACGGACTCTACATCGGTTTCGGAGCGAAGGACGGTTAGATAGCCAAGCCTCCGAACGGCTTTTGCTGCTCGAAAATCTGTCCGCTCATGGGTTGGACGTGTTCGACGGTCGGGCCGATGCGTTGGCAAACTGGCTACGTTACCCCTTACGTGAATTGAAGCAACAGTCCCCGCTTGAGTTACTACACACCATTAGCGGGTTCGGTTTAGTGGACGATGTTCTGACCCGGATTGAGTACGGGGTTTATTCTTAAAACGCCTGTTGGTCAGTATGTTGGTTTATCGTCTTTATAAAAGCACGTACATTGCCGAGCCGCTGTCTGCCGAAGGTTCACGCCGGGCAGGTGGCCGCTGGAATCCAAAGGGTTTTCCGATTCTATATGCATCGGCCACGCCCGAACTGGCCCTTCTCGAAGTAGTAGCTCACCTGAATCCATCTTTTATTCCCCGTTTTCATTTGGTAGTGCTGGATATTCCACAACCGGAGCGAATCGTTTCAGCAAGCGATTTGCCCGCTAACTGGCGCGACGACGATCAACACGAAATCATGAAAAATCATTTGTCCGACTGGCTGAAACAACCCGAAACGCTTACGATTGCCGTTCCATCGGCCATTGTCGTTCGGTCTATTAACTATTTGATTCACGGTGATTATCCACAATTCAATCAGTTGGTGAAAATTATTGAAAATGAGCCGTTTGAACTTGACGGGCGATTGATAAAAGGAGGCTCATGATGACTTTCCTCCAACCTGCTTTTCTTTGGGGACTTTTGGCCATCGCCATTCCAGTGCTGATCCACCTATGGCATCAGAAACGGGGCCAACCCCTCCCCTGGGCGGCCATGCAATGGCTCCGCGAGGCCAGTGAGCAACAACAGCGCGGCCTGAAATTCGATGATTGGTTGTTGCTGGCGGTGCGCTGCCTGGTGATCGCGCTCTTGTCGATTTTGCTCGCCCAACCCATCTGGAAACCGGATACCGACCCAAAAGCGATTCGGGTGGTTCATGTGGTGGCTTCCGATTCGTTGGTGCGGTCAACGTTTCGGTTTGAGTTGGAACGGGCGCGGCAAGTTGGTGAACCGGTGGTTGCATTACCTGCTGACAACTCGCTGAATCCCTTGTTGTTACAGGCGGTTCTGGACTCGCTCCGGCAACCCGATTTAGCCGTGCATTTGTATGTTCGGAATGATGCCTCGCTGGCCGATGTGCCGCAAATTTCGGTGCCGGAGCGGTTCAGTTTACACACGGCCCTGTCGCCACGGCAAGTCAGTCAACGGCTTTCCGGGGTGGGCCAAAACCCGTTTTCAGGCATCAAACGCCCGCTTGCCGTGTGGCTGAACTATCGGAATTCGATTGAGCGGCAGACAGTTACGGCGGCACTTCGGGCGTTGGCCGGGGTTTACGCCCTGAATTTGAACATAAGCACCAACCCAAACTCAACCCGCCAACATGATTGGGTTTTGACGGATCAGTTTCCCGGCAACCCACGTCCCCAAACCCTTTACACGGTGTCGGGGGCAAGCGGAGGCAATGCACAAAATCGGGTGGCCCAAGGTCTGCCAAACGTTGTTTTTGTGGCCGACACGCTGACTCCCCAAACTTCGGAGCGGGTGGAAAATGGGCAGTTGCCGGAGTGGTTGGGCTATCAATTACTGGATTTTTACAAACGTAACCCGACCTCGCCCGCCCTAACACAACAGGAAATGGACGGGCTTTTTGTACGAACAAATGCAATGAATACAGCGCAAACCGTATCTATTAGCCGAATACGGGAGCAAAACTGGTTGCTTCTGGCGTTGTTAGTGGTAATTGGTATTGAACGCTGGCTGGCTTTACGAAAATGACTCCAAACAAGATTATTAATTCGGTTCGGAACCAACTCTATCTCAATGCCTTGCTCAAAGGGGCATTGTTGGGGCTGTCAGGCTATTTTTCAGGTGTTACGCTGGGTTTGCCTTTAGTTTGGTCGATGCTGTTGGGGGTTGTTGGCGGGGTGGCCGGTTTGTTGCTTGGGCAAGTTCATCAACCTCGTCGTCCGGCAGCAGTGACCCTGATTCACCGGGTGGTGGGCGATGCCGAATATAGCCTGCCTCTGCTCGATAAACCCACGCTCAACATGGCCGGGCAGATGCAAATGGAACGGCTTTCGGCACGGCTGGCTAATGCCCGGATTCCGACGGTTTGGCAAGCCAACATCTGGCCCTATGCCCTGGCTTTGGTGGGCGTTGCCGGACTTGCATATGGCCTTCCGTTGGTGTCAGCAAAAAATCAACCCGTGAAGCCTAAATTATTAACTGGCAGTAGGAAATCCGTACCGGAAGAGCCGCCGAAGCCACCTCGTTTTACATCGGCAACGGTTCGGGTGCAGCCGTCGGGCTATTCGGGTTTGCCCGTGCGCCAAACAAACAACCTGAACGTAGCAGCCCTGAATGGCTCTCAATTAGTATGGCAAATTCGCTTTTCCGACAACCGAAACCTGCGCGTTCGGCTCACCAATAATCGGGGTGAGGAACTGGCCTTTCGAGCTGGGAATGCCGGGTTTTCGTATGCAGACAAATTGCTTAATTCGGGCCTGTATTCGGTGCGGGCTTACTGGAAAAACCCCGGTAATGGACAGGATTCATTGTTCTATCAATCAGCATTTTATCGGCTTGAAGCCCAGCCCGATCTGGCTCCCAAGATTGAACCGGTGGCCAAAGAACTATATCGGTTTCATAGCCTGAAAGACTCGAAACAACTGACTGTTTCGGCCCGAATTTCGGATGATTTCAAGGTACAACAGGCGTTTATCATCGCAACGCTGGCGCGGGGATCGGGTGAGAATGTGAAGTTTCGGGAGGTCAGAATGCCTTTGAGTCCGAACAATTTTACCGATGCCCGACTCAGCAAAACCCTCGACCTGAAAGCACTCGATTTTGCCCCCGGCGATGAATTGTACTACTATTGGGGAGCCATCGACAACCGCCAACCCGAACCAAATTTCACCAAGTCCGACACCTATTTTGTGGTGTATAAAGACACGTCTAAAGTCGATGATTCTCAGTTGGCAACGATGGCTGTGAACATCATGCCCGAATATTTCAGGAGTCAGCGGCAGATCATTATCGACACTGAAAAACTGATTGCCAAACGCGGGAAAGTGCTCAAAGAAACATTCAACAGTTTCTCGAATGAAATCGGTTTCGACCAGAAAGTGTTGCGCCTGAAATACGGGCAATATCTGGGCGAAGAGTTTGAGAATCAGATTGGTGGCCATTCTCCATTAGCCGACAACGACGCGCATCTGCTGGATGGCTATATGCACAAACACGATGCCGACCCCGATAAGGTTTCGGGTAGCGAAACACCCCGAACCTTCGCGTTTAAAATGGCCGAAAAAGCCCAACAGGCTGGCGCACAAACGCCCGACGGGAGTACACCCACGGGGGGCGATGCGTCGAACGGGGATGGACACCATCACGGTGGAGGCAAGCCGGGCGAGGGGCAGGATCCGTTGGCGGCTTTAATGGAGCAATACGTTCACTCCCACGACAATGCCGAAACGAACACGTTCTACGAACAATCCACGCGCTCACTCCTGAAAATGGCTTTGGAACAGATGTGGCAATCGGAACTCCATTTGCGGCTTTACGAACCTGAAAAAGCCCTTCCGTTTGAAAAACAGGCCCTCGAATACCTGAAAACCGCTCAACAAAAATCCCGCGCCTACGCCAAAAAAACGGGCTTAGACCCGCCCCCTATCAAAGAAAAAGAAACCCGGCTGACTGGCGAACGCAAAAACGTAACGAACCGCTTTACTCAATCGCGAACCTACTCCGATACCCAGGTTAACAGTTTGATTTCCAGTGTTCTGGGCCTGCTCGATCAACCTAAGCTCACCGCCGATCAACGCCTGATTGTCCAGCAATTGAGTGGGGCAATGGTCAATCGCCCCTCCGTATCGGGTTTGCCCAATTGGTTCGTTTTGAGCGGTTTGCAGGAATTAGCGGCTGGCCGGGTGTTGGCCATTCGGCAACGGCAGCAACTGAAAACGAACCTATACAAAGCAATGGGTAACGCTGACAGCCAAAAAACGGCTTCGTTTGGCAGCAATGCACAGTTGGAACGGGCATTCTGGCGAAATTTGTAGCACTACATGACATCAATTCTCTACAGTTGCCTCGCCCTTCTCGCTCTCCTTCAACCCTGGCTGCTTCTCCGCAACCGAACTAAACTCAGCACGAGTCGGCTGTTGGTTCGGGCGGGGCTAAACGCACTGTTGTGGCTGATTTTGCTGGGTTTTGTGTGGCAACCGACCTGGACGAGTCAGCGGGAAACGACCCACGTTTTGTTAGTAGGCGATGACGTTCCTGCGTCGGTGGCCCGGCAGATACAGGACAGTTTGCGTATTCGGGAGCGGGTCACGGCAACCACGCTCAAGCCCGAACAAGTGGATTCCGTTACGCTGCTGGGCCAGGATTTTCCATCCGCATTGCTGGCCCGGCTGAGTCGGCAAACGCTGCGGTGGGTGCCGTTCGATGCGCCCGGTAACGTGGCTGACCTTAGCTGGAAAGGCGTGGTACGGGTTGGTGAACAACAACAAATTCGGGGGGTAATTAGAACTACAAAACGGCAAAAAATAGCCGTTCGATTTAGCAATCAAACGCTTGATAGTCTGTTGCTTAAACCGGGTAATCAGTCGTTTACACTTCGATTTTCGGCACCGGCTCGGGGGCGTACTGAAACGGTGATTTTTCGGGATAATGAACCCGTTGACACTATCCGGTTTTTCGGGCAGGGGACGCGCCCGCTGACCATCCGATTTCTGTTGAGCACGCCCGATTTTGAAACCAAAACCCTGGCCGATTGGCTGGGTCGTCAGGGCAACCGGGTGGAGTTGAGCAGTACGTTATCGACTGGTATCGAAGCCAATCTCCAGATCAACGCATCCGCCAAAACAAACAAAACCAGTAAGACTACCCCCGATTTGGTGATTACGGAGCCTGGTTTGGTTGGTCAGGCACTGGTCAAAAAGGTGTTGGCCGACCGCAAGAGTGTGCTGGTGCTGAACCTGAGCGACCCACCCGCTGAAGCCGCCCTGATAAAC
>JAJAYX010000367.1 GCA_026785985.1 Rudanella sp.
GAGTCGGTTAGCGCGTTGTAGCTATTCAATAAATTGGAGCTGGTGCGGGACTGCAATTCGAGGCTGGGTATGGTGGAACCATCGGTGCTGGTGGGCCGACGGCGGGCCGAGTTCGGGTGGTGCGTGTCAGGGAGCCGGTCGTCGGTCCAGACAATGTGCAGAATCACGTTGTCGTAGGCCCGGTCGTGCTGATGCCGGTGGGCCAGCCAATCCGATGCTTTGGTGTGCGCTTCCACCGTTCCCACCCACTCAACATCGTTTATGAGGAGTCGGGCATTCAGAAAATCCGGACCCGCATTGGGGTTCCTAAAACCGGGATGTACTACCTGCACCAGTTCGCCCTCGGTGGTGAGCAGGTCGGTATGGTCGAAGTACTGGAATTGCCAGAGAAAATACAGGAAAGCTTCGGTCACGGGGATATGGGTATTTCGGAGTTCTATTTACACTTTGATGATGATATTTTTTCGGTACATGATCCACAAAATCACGCCCCAAATCAGGATGAACGTGACCGCGCCCGCCAGCGACGCATTGCGCGGATCGGTGAACAAGGGTGCAATAAACGTCTGGTAGAGGTATTCTTTGGAACCCATCTCGCTTCCATCTGAACCACTCACTTTGATCAGGGTCATGATCCGGGGAATCAATCCCGACAGGAAAAACACGGTAATGGCATTCACCCCATAAGCAACAAAGGGCAACGACCACCGTTGATAGGCCCGTTTTTCCGCGCCAACCACGTCGATCAGCCAGTAGCAGGTTGCCAAACCAAGCATAGCCAGTCCACCCGCCAACAAGACGTAGGAACTGGTCCATATTTTTTTGTTGATCGGGAAAAACCAGTCGGCACATAAGCCTGCCAGGCTCAGGAGAATACCAGCCGCAAAGAGCCAGGCAATTTTTTCGGCCACCGGACGAGAGCCGCGCAACCAAGTTCCGGCTAGCACCCCCAGCAAACCCGTTCCTACAGCGGGCAGCGTACTGAGAATTCCTTCCGGGTCCCAGACTTTGGTTGCTTTATAAACGTGGGCGGGGGTAAGCAGCAGATTATCGAGCCAGGCCGAGAGGTTGGTGTCGGGTTCAAGGTTAGGGTAGCCAACACCCGGCACAGGAATAACGGTCATCAGCAACCAGTACCCTACGAGAATTCCCGCCAGTATCCAGCGTTGCTGACGGGTGTTGGTGTTCAAAAAGATAAACGAGCAGGCGATGTATACCAGGCCAATACGCTGCAAAACGCCCGGAATTCGGACGTTGGTTGGATCAAATTTGGGGAAGAAATTCAGGAATAAACCCAGTGCGAATAGCGTCAAACCCCGCCGAATAATTTTACTGCCAACGCCCTTATCTCCTTCTCCCTTTCCTGTTCCCTCCTTTCTCCGGATCGCCGGACCGCCCAATGCATAGGTGATCGACACGCCCACGATGAACAGAAAAAACGGAAAAATAAGATCGGTGGGAGTCCAGCCATGCCAGGGCGCGTGCTGAAGCGGGGCATAGGAGAGAGTCCAGTCTCCGGGGTTATTCACCATAATCATGGTCGCCACAGTGAGGCCCCGAAAGGCATCGAGCGACAGTAAACGGCCCGAAGTGGGTAAGTCGGGTAACGTGTTTTGCATAATGGTTTGCATACGCATGAAGAGCGTGAATGGATAAACAAGTAATGGGCCAGCGACCCAGAGAGTGAAAGTTGCAACTATTTCGGCAATATATCTTAGCTATCATGAAATCTGGTTACGTTTTTTGCCTGAACACATGACATTGCCAACAACAGATCTGGTACAGTGTTTGCATACTGGCTATCAAGCGTTAAATTCGCTGCTCCTGAAACCATAAGAAACGAAAGAGACTTACTCTATCGTTATAGTACTAAACCACTCAATTAGAGATGAAAAAATCAATTTGGCTACCATTTGCGCTGTTGCTGTTGGTAGCAAGCACTAGCTGGGCGGGCGATAAAAACCCCAAAGCCGAAGAAGGAATCCAGTTTAATACCTCTACCTGGGCCGACGTACTGAAGAAAGCTAAGGCCGAAAACCGGCTGATTTTTTTGGATGCCTATGCCAGCTGGTGTGGCCCCTGCAAAATGCTGCAGAAGAATGTGTTCACCCAGAAAGACGTAGGCGACTATTTCAACAAGCGGTTCATCAACGTCAAGATCGACATGGAACGTGGCGAAGGCCCGATGTTGTCGCAACGCTATCCGCTTGAGGCTTATCCAACGCTGTTTTTTATCAATGGTAACGGTAAAGTCGTTAAGAAAGTGATTGGCTACCAGACACCCGAAGCCCTGCTGAGCCTTGGCAAAAGCGTAGCCGCCAAAGGGTTATAAACTAAGTCATCTGTTATCATTAGGTTGTCGTTACTTGTCATTTGTCGTACAGACAGGGGCTATTAATGACAACCTAATTGTGTTTTAAACACCTCAATAACCTCCCTGATCGCGGCTTTGGGTAAGCCTGAACCAGAAGGCAAACAGATACCCGTTTGGGCAAGTTCGTCGGCGAGTGATGACCCACAGAATAAGCATCCC
>JAJAYX010000368.1 GCA_026785985.1 Rudanella sp.
ACGGATAGCTTACGCAAAAGAAAAATCCGTTTAATCCGCAACGACGGCCCGGCTGTAATCCTGTCAGAAAAGGAAGTTCAGTAGGCTTAACTAACGATCTGTATCGTCATTTTCGCGTTCTTCCCGAAGTTCATCGGGGTCACGTTCCACATCGGTGTCGTTCAGACGAGCCATTTCTTCGTCTAAAAGCAACTCATTTTCTGGTAATTCATCGTCAAAACTGTTCGATACATTGTCCGTAGCATTGCGGGCGGTCATGTTGTCGGTGTACAGAATCGTATCCGAAGCCTCTTCGGAGCCGGGATTCATGTTGTCTGGTTGCCCGCCAATGCCAAGGTTGGCGTAGATCGCAGGGTCTTCGTTGTCGTTATTTTCCATGATGGTTGATTGGTTGACTGTGTCCTTGATTAACTATTCCCGGTAGCCGAGGGTTCTAATTATGTCTTATTTCTACCGTATCTTTGTAGCCTCCTTTCAGTCTAATATGATGGGTGAAAGAAACATTATAAATTCGCGTTAGTTGTTGTTACACAACGATTCCGACGATAAATCATGCTGATTACCCCCGGCAACCTACTCGCCACAATTAATACCCCCGACGATTTACGCCGGATCGACAAAGCAGACCTCCCCAAAGTTTGTGATCAACTTCGTCAGTTTATCATCGACAACGTTTCGGTTTATGGCGGCCACTTCGGGGCCAATCTCGGCGTGGTTGAGTTGACCGTTGCCCTGCACTATATCTACAATACGCCCGACGATCAGTTAGTTTGGGACGTAGGCCATCAGGCATACGGCCACAAAATCCTGACGGGTCGGCGCAACGTTTTCCATACCAACCGCTTCTACAAAGGCATTTCGGGCTTTCCGAAGCGCAAAGAGAGCATTTACGACACGTTTGGCGTAGGTCACTCGTCCACGTCGATCTCAGCAGCTTTGGGCATGGCTGTGGCTTCTAAATTGGAAGGCAACAATCAGCGGCAACACGTTGCCATTATTGGCGATGGCTCTATGACTGCCGGCGAAGCCTTTGAGGGCATGAACCACGCCGGTTCGACGGATGCGAACCTGTTGATTGTGCTGAACGACAACAACATGAGCATTGACCCCAATGTGGGTGCGCTCCGCGAATACCTTACCGACATTACAACCTCACAGACCTACAATAAGGTGAAAGACGAGGTTTGGAATTTGTTGGGCAAGATGAACAAACTGGGCAAAACCGCTCAGGAGTTGGTTTCGCAGGTGCAGTCGGGTGTGAAATCATCATTGCTGGAGCAGAGCAACCTGTTTGAGTCGTTGAATCTCCGGTATTTCGGGCCTATCGACGGTCACGACATCGACCATCTGACGAGTGTTCTGGAAGACCTCAAACATATTCCCGGCCCCAAACTGCTGCACGTGCTAACGATGAAAGGCAAGGGCTATGAGCCTGCCGAAAAAGATCAGACCAAATGGCACGCGCCGGGTTTGTTTGACAAGGTGACGGGCGAAATCAAAAAGAAAATTTACGACAAGCCCCAGCCTCCTAAGTATCAGGATGTGTTTGGGCATACGCTTGTTGAACTGGCCGAGCAAAACCCAAAAATAGTGGGCGTTACGCCCGCCATGCCGTCGGGTTCGTCCATGAATATTATGATGAAGGCCATGCCAGACCGGGCCTTCGATGTGGGCATTGCCGAGCAACACGCCGTGACGTTTTCGGCGGGGATGGCCACGCGGGGCGAGGTGGTGTTCTGCAACATCTACTCCACATTTATGCAGCGGGCCTACGATCAGGTGATTCATGACGTGTGCATCCAGGAGTTGCCCGTTATTTTCTGTCTCGACCGGGCTGGTTTCGCCGGAGCCGACGGACCGACGCACCACGGAGCTTACGACATTGCCTATATGCGTTGCATTCCGAACATGATTGTGGCCTCGCCCATGAACGAGCAGGAACTCCGCAACATGATGTTCACGGCCGCTTCTGATGAAGTTCAACAGGGCAAGCGGGCCTTCACGATCCGGTATCCACGGGGTGAGGGCGTGATGCCCACTTGGCGCACCCCACTCGAAAAGCAGGAAATTGGCAAAGGCCGTTTGATTCAGGATGGCGAGGGTGTGGCAATTCTGACGCTGGGCCACATTGGCAACTACGCCGTTCAGGCATCGCGAATGCTGGCTAAAGAAGGCATTCGACCCGCCCACTTCGATATGCGCTATGTGAAACCATTGGACGAAGCCCTGCTTCACCAGATTTTCAGCCGTTTTGATCGCGTTTTGACGGTGGAAGATGGGTGTTTGATGGGTGGCTTTGGCTCGGCCATTCTCGAATTCATGGCCGAACACGGCTACACAGCCCGCATCAAACGATTGGGTATTCCCGATGCCATCATCGAACATGGCGAACAACTCGAACTGCACCGCGAGTGCGGCTTCGACCCCGAAGGCATCGCCAACGCCGTGAAGGAGTTGCTGTTTGCGGGCCGGAAAGTGATTGTTTAAGAAGGATTTTTCGACAGGGTTGCAGCCCGGAGG
>JAJAYX010000369.1 GCA_026785985.1 Rudanella sp.
GGCTAACGCGGGTGTGGTTATCATTAATACCAAGCGGGGCAAAGGAGGTAAAACGACGATCTCGTTTGGCCAGGATCTTGGTATCAGCAAGGCGCTTAGCTACTACGGCGGTGCCGACTGGACCGAGCAGAAATTGACTGATTATTTCACCCCGGGCGAAATTCCTCTTTTGAGGGCGGCCAAAGCTAATGGAACGTATACCGACTGGGAGCGTGAAATTTACGGCGGGACAGGCAGCATCAAAAACACTCGCTTGGGTATCGCCGGCGGTAACGACAAAACCAAGTTCTACGTGAATGCCGGTATCGCCAACGAACTCGGCATTATTAAGAACACGGGTTTTCAGCGGTATTCGGTTCGCGCCAATATGGACCACAAAATCAATAACTGGTTAGATTTCAGCATTAATTCTAACTACATCGTCAGCAATAACGACCGGGGCTGGACAGGTAACGACAACTCGAACGTGAACTATGGCTATTCGCTTCCCTACACGAAGCCTTACGTAAACCTGTTTCCTGATGCTAACGGTCGCTACCCGGACAACGATGCCGGTGTAGGCGAAAATCCGCTGGCTATTCGCGACCGGGCCGTCAACAATCAAAAAAATAACCGTGTTCTCCAGGGCTTCACCGTGAACGCCCGCGCCATCAATACCGCCAAAAGCTCGTTGACATTCCGGGTGAATGGTGGGTTGGATTATCAGAATGGCTTTGCACTGATCTGGTTACCTTCCGATTTGCAATCGCAATTGAAAGAAGCTAACCCCGGTTTTGCTCAGGATACCCGTACAGAAGTATTTAACTCAAACGTGCAGGTTTCAGCCATCTACACGCAGTCGGCCCTGGATGATCGGCTGAACCTGACTTCGTCGGTTGGTGCCGTTCGGTTATACAAATACCTTCGGGCTGGTTACACGCGGGGTACGGGTCTGCCTGCGGGCGTATCGAACCCAGCGCGGGGCAAGGTGGTTGAGGGCTTCGTTGAATACCAGAACAATACGGACGTAGGCATTTTTGCCCAGCAGGAAGCCAACTTCCAGGACAAAGTGATTGCTTCGGTTGGTATTCGTTTCGACAAATCAACGCTAAACGCA
Source organism: Rudanella sp. (assembly GCA_026785985.1). Lineage (GTDB taxonomy): Bacteria > Bacteroidota > Bacteroidia > Cytophagales > Spirosomataceae > Rudanella. The sequence goes on from JAJAYX010000369.1 coordinate 1,097, forward strand.
CAGTTCGACAAGTTCTATGCCTTCCCGCGTGCTTCGGTAGCCGTGAACGCAGCCAAATTTGGCGATTGGGGTGGCAGCACTGTCAATCAATTGAAGTTCCGCGTGGCCTATGGCCAAACGGCTGGTCTGCCAAACTTTGGCACCACGTTCTCCCAATTGGGCGTAGTGGGTGTTGGTGGTCAGGGTGGCCTGGTTCCTTCGACTGTGTTGGGTAATACAAACATTGAGCCTGAGCGGGCTACGGAATTGGAATACGGCATTGATTTTGGCTTGTTCAACGGTCGGATCAACGGTGAGTTTACGCTGTATAACAAGAAAGTATTTGACCTGATCCAGCCGCTGGTAACGGCCCCGACAACGGGTGTTACCTCAACCCAGATCAACGCGGCCGACTTAACCAACAAGGGTCTTGAGTTCTCGCTGGGTGCCGACGTGGTGAAGAGCAAAAACTTTAGCTGGTTTGTACAGCCGATTTTCTGGTATAACCGCTCTGAAGTTACCCGCCTGGCTATTCCAGAGCGTTTGACGGGTGGTTTTGGGGCAACGTATGGTCAGTGGCGCGTGAAAAACGGCTTCTCGCCTACGCAGATTGTGGGTCAGCCCCGCACACTGCCTTCTACCGATCCAAACTTTGCTACCTCGTGGACCAGCTATGGCGATCAGCAGCCCAAGTTCGAGATGTCGTTGAATCAGCGGATCACGTTCCTGAAAAACTTTGAGTTCTCAGCCCTGCTCAACTACCGGCACAAGTTTACGGTGGTGTCGCTTTCCCGCGTATTGTGGGACGAAGGTGGCAACACCAGTGACTGGAACAGTACGAGTTTACGGGCAGGGGCCGACGGAAAGGCGGCTGCTAACGAAGCGGCCGTAGTTCCTGATGGAATTTCCCGCCAGAACGTGCGTGGCCTTGATGCCAATGGTGTTCCCAACGAAGGTTATAACCCATCGGTTACCAGCTTCCTGAAACTGCGCGAAGTGGCTCTCTACTACCGCGTTCCCGCAACAACGCTTCGCAGTGCGTTTGGCAATGTGGTTAGTGGCGTGAAGATTGGTGTTTCGGGCAACAACGTACTCCGTTGGACGGATTACAAAGCGGGTTACGATCCGGAAAACTCGAACTTCGGTTCAACAGCTCTGGGTAGTGGTGTTGACATTGGATCGATTCCCGCCGTGCGCCGGATGATGTTCCACATCGCCGTTGATTTTTGATCCAACTCACCTCGACTTTTTTTTGATATACAATGAAAAAACATACATCTATTCTGCTGACCAGCTTATTGGCAGGTAGTTTTTCAGCCTGTAATCCGCTTCGCACCGAACAGGTTATCGACCCCAACTTTCCGAGTGTCGGTGCCGTAACTAATAATGCCTCCAAGGCGCAGTTAGACGCACTTTCTATCGGTCAGTTTTCTATTGCCCGGAGCGGTCTGGCTACCTATTTACAGGTATCCGGTACGATTGGTAAAGAGTTGTTCAACTTCAACACCACCGAATCGCGGTGGATGACGGAGTTGAATGGCCTGCGGCCTATCGACAATTCGGCGTTTTATAACGGAGCCACCACCGCCTTTGGTTTACCGATTCGGCAGGCCAACATCACGCTGGCAGCTCTGAATGCGACCACCTCAATACCCGACGCGCAGAAAAACGGCTATCGGGGTATTGCCAATACCTTCAAAGGATTGGCGTATCTGTATATGCTGAATGTACAGGGATCGAACGGTGTTCGGTTGAGCGTGGAAGACCCCTTTAAACCCAGCAAAGCAGCCAATTATGCGGAGTCGCTGGCGGGTATTGCCAAGATTCTGGATGAAGGTTCTACTCAACTCGATGGGGCCGGGGCTGCTTTCCCGCTGACGCTGCCATCGGGCTTTGCCGGGTTTAACACGCCCGCTAACTTCAAGAAGTTTAACCGGGCCATTGCTTTGCGCGTTGCTGTTTATCAGGCCGACTGGGCCAAAGCAGCTACCTTGTTGCCCCAGACGTTCTACAGCGCAGCGGGTGATTTGAACGCGGCCCCAAACCATACATTCAACGCGACATCGCCCGACCAGCCTCACCCCTTGCTCAATACCTCAACGGTGCGGGTTGTGGGTGTGCAGCAGATTTTCGATGCCATTGAAGCAGGCGACAAGCGGTTGGCCAAAGTAACGAAGCAGGTAACAGCCCTGAACTACACGTCGGGTGTGACGTATAGCACGCCCTACCTGACCAATATGTACACCAACATTAACGGTACGTTCCCAATCATTCGGAATGAAGAGCTGGTGTTGATTGCTGCCGAAATTGCCGCACAACAAGGCAATACGGCTGAGGCTACCAGGAACATTAACATTGTTCGGACGGCGGCTGGCCTGGCAAACTACGCAGGCGCTACCACAAAAGATGCGCTTGTTAACGCCATCCTGAAAGAGCGTTTGTACTCGCTGTTTTACGAAGGACACCGTTGGATCGATATGCGCCGGTATAACAAACTGGCGGAAATTGCCCTGCCCGTTGCCGGTATGAAAGTGCTGGAGCGGCTCGAACGCCCGGTTGCCGAGGTTAACTGGGATATTTTCAATCCATAGGAAATTGAGTAGCAGTAAACGAAGAAGCCCCGGCCATTTGACCGGGGCTTCTTCGTTTGTAAGGTTTGCAACACCTACACCAGCAC
>JAJAYX010000370.1 GCA_026785985.1 Rudanella sp.
CGTTGCTGATTGGGATTGCCGTGGACGAGGGGCGCATCAAAAGCATCGACCAACCTGTGGGCGATTATCTGGGTCATTTTAAGGAGGGCGATCTTCAAAAAGTCCGCATTCGCGACCTGCTGACCATGAGCAGCGGCCTGAGTTGGAAAGAATCTGACAAAAGCTATTTCAGCCTGAACGCCTACGGCTACTACGGCGACGATATGGACTACACCGTGAACCGGATGGAACCCAAAGAAGCCCCCGGTCAAAACTGGGAATACCGCTCCGGCGATACGCAGGTGCTGGGCCTGATTGTGGAGAAAGTGTTTGGCAACAGCATTTCGGAACTGGTTTCTGAACGGTTTGCCCGACCCATGCACTTTGAACACGATGCGGTGTGGCTGCTCGATGGCGAAAAGAAGCACGAAAAGGCGTTTTGCTGCTTCAACGGCATTGCCCGCGACTATGCCCGGTTTGGGCAACTCGTGCTGAACGACGGGGCATGGAACGGCAAACAGATTGTCTCGAAAACTTATTTGGACGCAGCCACCAAACCAGCCACCTACCTGAAAGACCCCACTGAAAATAACCGCCCCGTCGATTATTACGGCTACCAATATTGGGTGGTGAACCATCCAAACGGCCTTAAAGTCCCGTCGATGAATGGTTTGTTTGGGCAATACGTCTATATTCTCAAGGAGAAAAACGCGGTGATTGTGCGGCTTGGCAACTCGCCCATCGAGACGTTCATTCACCATTACCAACCCGAAAACTTCTATTACATCGACGCGGGATTGAGTGTGTTAGATTAATTCAAACAGCTTCCAAAACTAATGAAACGCGAACGGGTTAATCTTAACAGTTAGCCCGTTTTTTTATGGATTTGATTCGCCTTGCGCTCGACTGGACACCCAACACCAATCATACCGGATTCTACGTGGCAATGGCCAATGGGCTTTACCGGGATGCCGGGTTAACCGTGGACATTGTCACGCCCGAAACCGACAACTATAAATCGACCCCCGCCCGGCGTTTGGCCCACGGCGAGGTTGATTTAGCCATTGTCCCCTCGGAGAGTGTGGTTAGTTATCACACCACCACACCCGCCGTGTCGTTGGTGGGCGTGGCCGCCGTGCTGGCCCGCGATGCGAGTGCCATTGTGACACTCCACCAAAGTGGCATCGACCGGCCCGCTCAACTCGATGGCAAGGTCTATGGTTCCTACGGGGCGCGTTTCGAGGATGATCTGGTTCGGCAGATGATTCGGAACGACGGGGGACGGGGGGTGATAGCGACGCACAAACCCGCCCGACTCAATTTGTGGCAGGCATTGTTGACCAACGAAATCGACGCAACCTGGATTTTTCTGCCCTGGGAGGGCGTGGAGGCTGATTTAGATGATATAAAACTAAATCGTTTTCTGCTCAATGACTACGAAATTCCCTACGGTTATAGCCCATTGTTAGCTACCCGGCAGGACGCTATCGACCAAAAACCGGATGTGTTCCGGCGGTTCATCGAAGCCACTGGAACGGGTTTCCGCTTCGCCGTTTCGCAACCTGACGAAGCGGCCCGACTCCTGATCGAAACCAGCAAACACCCTACCCTATCCGATCATGGCTTTGTGGAACTCAGTCAGCAAACCATTGCAGGGTATTATTTAGACACGGCCGGGTATTGGGGTAAAATGCGCCGGGAGGTGTGGGTTCAGTTTATCAACTACCTGATCCGGCATCGCATGATCGTGACCCGCGACGGCGAAATTGTTCAGCAATTAGAGGTCAACAAGCTATTCACCAACCAGTTTGTGGAGGGTCTGCCGACTATATAATGGATAATGCGTAATAGGCTGGCTCGATTGGCCATCAGGTGAATCTGTTGCCCATCGTTCAGGTCGAACCAAGACCGGATGGCTTTCAGATTGTCGGGCACAGAGAGTTGTTTCAGACCAACAACGTCCCGGTAGAATTGGGTACTGGTTTGGATGTCTTTCACGTGCAACGCCAAATGGTTGTGCCGTTACACGCCGAGATTTTCCTGCCCAAAAGCAACCTGAGCACACATGAGAAGGCTAAATAGAGTCATTTTCATTAGGCATGTTATCGTTGGCATTCTTCCGAAGAAACCATTCCTTTGTAGGTTCTACTACTGCTGAGATTAATTTATGCTGAGTTCACCCATCCAATCTATTGCCGTTAGAACGCCGGAGCGCGTTGCCGAAATTGCCTGGTTTTGTGATTTATGCGGGGGCGACACCGAGTTTATGGGCCAAATTGACCCCCACCGGCGCAGCAACTGGGAACACTGCCGCGATATTCTGCTCACCGCCGACCGGCTGGGTTTCCTCAACATTCTGTTGCCAACTTCGTTTGTGGTGGGTCAGGAGCCAATTGCCTTTGCGTCGGCCATTGCCCCCATGACCCACAATATTAGCCTGTTAATAGCCATTCGCACCGGCGAATTCCACCCGCCGATGCTGGCCCGCGCCCTCTCCACACTCGATCACCTGCTCGACGGTCGTCTGACCATTAATATTATCAACTCCGAGCTGCCTGGCCTGAAAGAAACCCCGGCTTTGCGGTATGAACGGTGTTCGGAAACGATTCAGATTCTGCAACAAAGCTGGACACAGCCGCGCATCGAACACGACGGCCCGGTCTATGGCAAACTCAGCATGTCCACCGAGCCTGTAAAACCTTACCAGCAAAACGGTGGCCCGCTCCTTTATTTCGGGGGAATCGCCGACGGAGCAAAAGAAGTTTGCGCCCAGTTTTGCGATGTGTTTCTGATGTGGCCCGAACCCGAAGAAAGTCTCTACGCCACCATGCAGACCGTGTCGGCCCGCGCAGCCCGGCACGGTCGCACCCTCGATTTTGGGTTGCGGATTCACGTGGTTGTCCGCGAAACTGAGGACGACGCCCGCGCCGGGACGCGCCGAATGATGTCGAAGTTTGACGAGCAACAGGCTGCCGCCCTCAAAAACCGAACGCAGGACGCTCAGTCGCTGGGTGTCGTTCGGCAAGACGAACTTCGCAAAACCGCCGACAACGAAGGGTTCATCGAGCCAATTCTGTGGACGGGCATTGGCCGCGCCCGTTCGGGTTGCGGGGGTGCCCTGGTGGGAACACCGGAGCAGATTATTGCCCAACTGAACCGCTATATGGACATGGGAATCCGGTCGTTTATTTTGTCGGGCTATCCACTCATCGAGGAATGCGAATACTTCGGTAAGCTGGTGTTGCCCCACCTGCCCAACGTTCGTTTAGGTGATGTGCAGAGCCGCCGACCAATCGAAACACCCGTTACACCACTGACAACGGGGGCATTGGCGTATTGAAATTCTGTTTGGACATCTTAGTAAATGGCACTAAATTTGTAATCTGTAGGTAAAAAACATGAAGCGTCAGCGCATTGTATTGGTTCGTTCGGTTAGTCTCGCTTTGGTGGGCTTGCTGCTGTTCTTAGCTGGTTGGGGGCACACCTCGATGGGCGCGGAACCCGTAGGCAAAACACCCGTGCAGAAAACCGGCACTGCTCAGAAGGCGGGCAAAACCGCACCGGGGGTGGTGCGGCATTCCGACCGCACCGACGCTCCTGCTGACAATCAGGTCAGTATGGCCTCGTTTGAAGCCGTTGTCACCCCGGCAACCTCCTTCGATTTTGGCGAAACAGTGTGGCTCCTGCCCCCGCCCGTTATGGCGGTGCTATTGTTGCTGGCCGCCGTTACGATTCGGTTTGTAGTTTCGGAACCGTATTTTTACTTCTCCTATTTCCGAAACGTCTTCGGCCATTTCATTGCCCCCAACGCCCCGTAGGGTATAGCAATGCCCTTTGGGCGGTGTGCCGCAATTCCTTCGTATTTCATCTATAGTACCGGGCAACGGAAGTCCGTTCGTTTTTGCGCTGTGGTTCGGCGGCTAACGTTCACAATCCAGCGTCCCTAATTCAATCATGCAAAACAAAACCGGAATACTAATCCTGACGGGAGTGATTGCTCTGTTGAGCATCTACTACCTGTCGTTCACATTCGTTTCGCGCAGCATCAAGCAGGATGCAACGGATTTTGCTACCAAAAGCGGGCAGCTTGACCTCAAAAAGAAGCAACGCTACACCGATTCGCTATGGAAAGAGCCGGTTTATCTGGGCAACACCCTCCAGGAAGTGACCGAGCGCGAACTCGGCCTGGGTCTTGACCTTCAGGGTGGTATGCACGTGGTTCTCGAAGTTGCTCCCGCCGACATTCTCCGGGGTTTGGCCGGTAACACCCGCGACCCTAAGTTTAACGAGGCCGTTGCCAAAGCGAAAGAAGCCCAGAAATCGAGCCGGGCCAGCTTTGTTGATCTGTTCACGAGTGCCTACAAAGACGTGGCACCGGGCAGTAAACTCGCCAGCCTGTTTGCCACCAGCGCGAACCGGGGCAAAATCAGCTACCAGTCGACCGACACCGAAGTGAAGCGCGTGCTGAACGACGAGGTTGAAGGAGCCATTGGCCGGGCGTTCCAGATTATCCAGGCACGGGTTGACAAATTCGGTGTATCGAACGCCAACATTCAGCGGTTACCGGGAACGGGCCGCGTGTTGATCGAATTGCCCGGCGTTGACAACCCGGAGCGGGTTCGTCGGTTATTGACGGGTGCTGCCAAGCTCGAATTTACGGAGGTATATCAATTGGGTGAAATCTCAACGGGTATCGAAGGGCTGGGTGCGTATCTGCTGCGCCAGGAAGCCGCCAAAAAAGCCACAGCAAAAACGACACCTGCCGCATCGGGAACAGCCGCCAAAGGCGATTTGGCTTCTCAATTAGCCGGTGCCAAAGGCGACTCGGCGAAAGCTGACACAGCCGCTGCCGGTGCTGCCCTGACTCAATTGTTCGTACCGATTTCGCAGAACCAGTTGGGCGTTTACCTGAAAGACACCGCCCGCGCCAACGCCGTGCTGACCAACCCCGAAGTTCGGTCGTTATTCCCCGCCGACATGGTTTATGCCTGGGAGCGTAAAGGCTTCGCCACCACCGATAACAAGGAAGTGCTGCCGATTTACTTCATCAAGAAACCGGGTGGTCAGGCTCCACTCGAAGGTGACGTGATTACGGATGCCGCCAATGATTACGACGAATCGGGCCGCCCGGAAGTGACCATGAACATGAACGCGACGGGTGCCCGCAAGTGGGCCGCTCTAACAGCCGCCAACGTAGGCCGTCCGGTAGCAATTTTGTTAGATAACCTCGTGTACACGGCTCCAAACGTGCAGAACGAAATCACGGGTGGCCGGTCGAGCATCACGGGTCAGTTCACGATCGAGGATACCAAAGACATGTCAAACATTTTGAAGGCCGGTAAACTCCCCGCTCCTACCACCATTGTGGAAGAAAGCGTGGTGGGATCAACGCTGGGTTCAGAAGCTATCAACGCCGGTGTCATCTCGTCGATTGTGGGTTTGCTGATCGTGTTGGCATTTGTGGTGTTCTATTATGGCCGTGCTGGTCTGATTGTTGACATTGCACTGTTTGTGAACATGTTCTTTTTGTTGGGTGTTATGGCGGCCGTTCCTGGCACCGTACTCACCATGCCGGGCATTGCCGGTATCGTATTGACAATTGGTATGTCGGTGGATGCCAACGTACTGATTTTTGAG
>JAJAYX010000371.1 GCA_026785985.1 Rudanella sp.
GCCCGGAGGGCCTCGGCCCACTATGTTACCGTGGTGATTCCGTATTTTGGCTATGCCCGGCAAGATCGTAAGGACAAACCCCGGGTGGCCATTGCCGCCAAATTGGTTGCCAATATGCTGGCTGCTTCGGGAGCCGACCGATTGATGACAATTGACCTGCACGCAGGGCAGATTCAGGGCTTTTTCGACTTTCCGGTCGATCACCTGGAGGGGGCATCGGTTTTTGTTCCGTACATCAAAAGCCTGAATCTGGATAATCTCGTGGTGGCCTCGCCCGATGTGGGAGGAGCCAACCGCGCCCGTGTTTTTGCCCGGCATTTCAACGCCGACATTGTGCTGTGCGACAAGCACCGTAAACGGGCCAACGAAATTGCGTCGATGCAGGTGATTGGCGATGTGGAAGGAGCCAACGTGGTGCTGATCGACGACCTGATCGACACGGGGGGGACACTGGCTAAAGCGGCTCAGATTATCCGCGAAAAAGGGGCCAAATCGGTGCGGGCCATTTGTACGCACCCCGTTATGTCGGGGAAAGCGCACGAAAATATCCGCAATTCGGTGCTGGAAGAGTTGGTGGTCTCGGATACGATCCCGATGCGGGAAGCGAACGAGAAAATTAAGGTGCTGTCGGTGGCCGATTTATTTGCCAAAGCCATTGGCCGCATCCGCGATCATGAATCTATTAGTTCATTGTTTATAAAGTATTGATGGCGTGCAAGCACTCCATCTCACATTCAAATTCTAACAAAATGAAAAAACTCGAGATTGTAGGGTATAAACGAGCGAATCTCGGCCCCGTTGAGGCTCAGGCCATTCGTAACGAGGGCAACATTCCGTGCGTATTGTACGGAGGTCAGGAGCAGATTCACTTCTATGCTCCGTCTATTCTGTTCCGTCCGCTTCTGTTCACGCCCGACGTGTACGAAGTAACACTCAACATTGAAGGCGACGAATACCAGGCGATTTTGCAGGAAACGCAATTTCACCCCGTTGCTGACCATCTGCTACACGCTGATTTTCTGCAAATCGTTGAGGGTAAGCCCATTAAAGTGGCGGTTCCCGTTCGGTTAGTAGGCATAGCTCCGGGTGTACAGAAGGGTGGTAAATTAGTGACGCGGGTTCGCAAGATGCGGGTTCGTGGTCTGGCGCAGGACATCCCCGACTATATCGACGTGGACGTTTCTGAGCTTGACCTCGGCAAATCGGTTCGGGTTAGCGAAATCGTACCGGGTAACTACACGCTTTTGGAGAGTGCTACAAATCCCGTGGCCTCTATCGAAATTCCGCGTGCATTGCGTGGTACGGCAGTAGTAGGAAAGTAAAAATTTTAAGACTAATAGATCATCAGAAGCCAGTTCCGAAAGGGGCTGGCTTTTGTTATAAGGTCGCTATGCCCTGCCATCAAATGCCTTTGGCCCCCGTTCGGATTTAACCTTCTGTACCGGCATAAAGCAGGTAGTCAGGGCCAGATGTATTATCGAGCAGAAGTTGGTGTAAGATCAGTTTCCGAATCGGAGCTTACCCGTTGCGGCTATCGTAAGCTTGCCACCGGCAGTGTACGTAATGCCCCGGCTTCGGGCGGTGTAGTTCGCGCCAATGCTTACCCGGTGACCAATCCGAACGGTATTGCAAACCGCCGGGACGCAGGTGCATGACCAGGTTTGCGGATCATTCCAGGAGCCATCCCGGACGCTGAGGATTTCCGGGCCATAAATCTGGGTGGAACAATCGTTGACAGGCGGGGGGGGCTGGCAGAACGCCTTAAACGCAAACACCCGCGACACCTGTACTCCGCTCTGCCGGGCGTTCAAAATAAGCGTGTCACCATCCGAACGCAGTTCGGCCTCAAGGGTATGCATCGGATTAGTAGTCCATCCGGTAATGCCCACGGCCATATACTCAATCGTTATGCCATCGCCCCCATCGGTCTGGAAGGTCAGTTGCCCGGTCTGGCAATTGTATAGCGGCTGCAATAGGCTCAACGGACGAGGGCCACCGGGCGACACCGAAAAGCTGGCCGTGTAGGTCACGCTGGTTGCGGGCATGGTGAGCCCATTACCCGCCGGCAGTGAGGGCGACCAATGGGTGAACTGATACCAGGTCGTGTCGAGTCGCTGTAGATTGGGTGTACTTACGGGTAATAGCAACCCCGCTACCAGCGACTGACTGAACGGGCTGGTGTATGGAACACCATCGAGCCGGACTTGCAAGCCCGGTGGGTTGGTCAAAAGGGTCAACACGGCCAATGTTGGGTCCAGATCGACCGAGTCCTGCGCGGTCAGTCCGTCGGCATCGGTTACAGTTAGGATCAGCCGGCACCAGACATTAGGTGAGGTTTCGCCCTTGCTCGGAATGGCTACGGTTCCGCTCCTGGCTCCGGTCAGAATTGGTGGCCCTCCGTGCCGGTGTACGTCGTGGTGAAAGTAAAGTTGCCAACTAAAGGCGGACGGCGGGAGGGAGCCAACTTCGGCATCGGTAGCTGTACCCGAAAAGGCAATGGTTGTGCCGGCCTGGTAACGCGTGTGGTTCGTGGGGGTTAGAATTTGAGCCACAGGCCGGGCATTGAAGCCCCGACTGGTCAGGGTGGCCGGCTGGCTGGTGTCGCTCCCGTGCGCTTTACTGATCACGACCCGATACGCCCCGGCCGTGGCCGACGATGCCGTCGGAATGATATAGGTTGGGGAGTTAGCCCCGGCAATGTCGTTGCCGTTAAACTGCCATTGGTAGCTAAGCGGGCTGGCCCCTGCCACCGACACGCCAAACGTGGCCGATTGTCCCTCAAATGCCGACACACTAACGGGCTGGGCCGTGATGACCGGGGCCTGCCCGGCATTGTACACGACTCTGTAGAGTTTGCCGAGGTCACGCGAGAGATACATCAGGTCTCCCTGGGGGCTGACCAGCAAACCAAGGGGTGAGGGAGGGATGTCGGTTGCAAATGAGCCGCGTACTACTGTTGGCCCCGACAGGTCGAGGTAGTTTATCCACCAGTTGCAGTAGTCCACGTAAAAATAGCGGCCTGTCCACTCGGCGGGATAATTGGTGGTGGCTGGATTGAAAAACGCCCCGCCCGTAATGGCACATCCTAATCCATCGCCTGCATCAGCATGGCCGTAGGCATACACAGGCGGGACAAAAGCCGGATTGTTGACCGGTCCTTCCACCTCCGGCCAACCAAAGTTCTGCCCCGGTTGGGTGGCATCGTTTATTTCCTCCCAGCTAACATTACCCACGTCGTTCACAAAAATTCGGCCGGTGGTAGGCTGAAACGTGAAGGTAAACGGGTTTCGCAAACCCATTGCCCAGGTGAGTCGCCGGGCGGTAGAGCCGGTTGTAAAGGGATTATCGGCCGGTACGGTTCCATCCGGGTTCAGCCGAAGCAGTTTACCCCAGGGGCTGTCGGGATCTTGAGCAGACACCGCCCACAGATGATCGCCAACGGCCACGTACAGTTTGCCATCCGGTCCAAAGTGCATGGCTCCGCCGTTGTGAAATTGCCCATAACTAACCGGGTCAATATCGAGCAAAACCTGCTCACTGCCCGATACTACGGCGTTGCCGCTGAGTGTGAACCGACTGACCCGGTTGTGGCCCGGATCGCCGGTAACGGCATAATAAAGATAGATCAGGTTGGTTTGCTGAAAATTGGGATCAATCGCAATGCCACAGATGCCCCGTTCGGCTTGGCTGTCAACGGTCAGTTCAGCAACCGGCTCGGCCTTTAACACGCCGTTTTCGACCACCCGAACGCGCCCGCCCTGCTCGGTAATGAACAGCCGACCATCGGGTGCAAAGGCCATTGCCGTTGGATTAGCCAGCCCGTCTGTAACCATCGCAATAGCGAATCCGGGCGGCATATTCTGGCTTACCACTGGCAGACATCCGGCGAGCAGAAACAGCAAAAGAATATGGCTCAAGCGATCTTTAGCCAGATATAAAGGGTGAGGTAAGGTAAACATCAATAAGGTGGCAATTAGTACAAAGGTGGTAGTTAACTATGTATTTACTCAATTGAACTCTGTCTTTTTTAGCTAACTGTATATACAGAATATATAGGGTAATGGTTGCATGAGGCCGCTCCATTTATGAACGGGTTTAGAACAAATTTACGAGATGACCGCACCCCTATAAATAGCAGTTGGGAAAAACCCTGGTTTTTCATTCTTTTGCGGCATGATTCCC
>JAJAYX010000372.1 GCA_026785985.1 Rudanella sp.
CCACCTCGGTGCGCTCGCGGTAGATGCGCACCTCCATGGTCAGCTCGCCCACGCCGGGCGGCGCGGCGGCCACCAGGCGCCGGCTGCGCAGTTCTTGCCGCCCCGACCTGCCCGGCAGAAACGCCAGGCCGTGGCCCTCCACCGCCATCGCCTTCAGGCCCTCGGCCATGTCGGTCTCGTAGGTGGTCTCCAGCGCCGGCGCCACCGGCATCTGGCGGATGATCTGCTCCACCATGTGGCCCGTTGCGGTAGGTTCGATGCTGGGAGGCAGTAGGTTGAACGTGGTCAGCACGTTGTGAAAATCGTTGGTATAGCGTTGTACAATCTCCATTGGCTCCAGCTTTTCGAGCTTGGCCCTCCGCCCAATTTTGTCCTCACCTTCATCACCATCGCCCACCAGGTGACCCACATCGGTAATGTTACGCACATACCGGACTTTGTAGCCGATATGAGTCAGATAACGGAATAGCGTGTCGAAGGTCAGAAATGTGCGGACGTTGCCCAGATGAACGTAGTTATACACGGTTGGGCCGCACACATACATGCCTACATACGGCGGACTAAGCGGTTCAAACGGTTCTTTTTGGCGGGAAAGCGTGTTGTAAAGTCGGAGGGGCTGCATTCAGGGGAATTTTCAGTGGGTTGAATCGTAATGGCAAAGGTACAGGATTGGCGGGAAAAGGTGCGGCATCGATGCCAACTCACTATCTTTGCCTAATCTCTATTTTACTTTATTGTTCAGAATGCATCTCGTCGAAGTAGGCACTAATTCCGCTCACCAACAAGAATTCATCCAGTTTCCCGTTCGCCTGTATCACGACGACCCCTGCTGGATTCGGCCTTTGGATGCCGATCTGGAGAGCGTATTCGATCCCAAAAAGAACAAGTTGTTCGAGCAGGGCGAGTGTGTCCGGTGGCTTTTGCTGGACGAACAAAACCAGACTATCGGGCGGGTTTCGGCTTTCATCAACCAAAAAACCGTGGTGACCCGCAACGACCAACCGACGGGCGGTATGGGGTTTTTTGAGTGCGTTTACGACCAGAAGGCGGCCTACATGCTGTTCGATGCCTGCAAAAACTGGCTCGCCGAGCGGGGTATGGAAGCAATGGATGGCCCCATTAACTTCGGCGACCGCGACCGTTGGTGGGGTTTGCTGGTGGAAGGTTTCGATCATGAACCCAACTACGGAATGCCCTACACGAAGCCATATTATGTCCTGTTTTTCGAGAATTATGGCTTCCGCGACTACTTTCAGCAACATACGGTGGCGGCCCCTATCGAGAAAGACCGGCTGATGTTGGGTATGAATCCGACCGTTCTTGAACGCGCCAACCGAATCATGAACGATCCGGCCTATTCGTTTGAACACATCCGCAAAAATCAGCTACCTAAATTTGCGGGCGATTTTGCCGAAATCTATACCAAAGCCTGGGCCAAAATTCTGGGTACACCCGATATGTCGCCTGACAAAGCCCTGAAACTGATGAAGCAGATGAAGCCCGTTATGGACGAACAATTGATCTGGTTTGGGTATCATGGTTCTGAAAAGAAACCCATCGCATTTTTCATTATGCTCCCCGAACTGAATCAGTATTTCAAGCACGTCAACGGCAAAATGAATTGGCTGGGCAAGATTAAGTTTCTGTATTACAAAACGTTTAAGCCCACTCACAAGGCGTTCGGTTTGATTTTCGGCGTGGTACCCGATTTTCAGGGTAAAGGGGTTGAGTCGGCCATTGCCATGTCGTATCCAACCCGCGTGGGCTGGTCGGCGAGTCATCCCTACAAAGATCTGGAACTGAACTGGATCGGCGACTTTAATGTCAAGATGATTCGATTTTCAAAGATGCTCGGCGGAGTTGTCAGCAAGCGGCACATTACCTATCGCTACCTGTTCGACCGCACGAAGGAATTCAAACGCCACCCGATTATTTAATGGTGAAAGAGCGAATGGTCATCAGGCAGCACTCTTTCGCCATTCGCCCTTTCTTAACACCCTGACCGATAAATAAATAGTGCCGGTTCGTTTCCCGAAAGAAGTCTATATATGATTAATATTACAAATTGGTAAGTTGAGCAGGATAGCCTGATTTACCGATTTCTTACTTCTTATACACATTCTTTCCCTTTTTCTTCTATGAAACGAATCCTTTACCTGTTCCTTTTTGTGGGCATCGCACAACCGCTGCTGGCCCAAAACCTTTTGCTGAATCGCACCAACGGTAACGTGGGCATCGGCATCGCGTCGCCCTCCTCAAAGCTGCATGTGTTAGGTACCACTACCCTCAACGGCGGTGCCTTCATCGTAGGGGAGCCACTAACCTATACGGCCAATGCTGGGATCAACGGGGGTGCCCTTCGTATCGACAATCCCGGCTCAGGGTTTGTCTTGATTGGTGGCCCTCGCCTATACCTTGATCAGGACCGGCTTCAGGTGATCTACTCTCCCGCGTTGCTTGGGTTGGGCAACTACCCTTCGCCAAGCTCCTTATTGCTGAACCCGCTGGGTGGCAACGTAGGTATTGGTACCAGCAACCCGACCTACAAACTATCCGTTAACGGCACTATTCGCTCCAAAGAACTGATTGTGGAGACTGGTTGGGCCGATTTTGTGTTCGACGGATCCTATCGTCTGCGCCCGTTAGCCGAGGTGGAACAGTTCATTAAAACGCACCATCACCTACCCGACATGGCTCCGGCAGGCGAAATTAGCCAACAGGGAATGCCCATTGCGGAGACCATCACCCGCATGATGCAAAAAATTGAAGAACTGACACTCTATGTAATTGCTCAGCAAAACCAGTTGGTTACACAGCAGCGGCAGATTCGGCAACTTAAAGCCCGCCTGAACCGATGAAAACCTACCTGTTTTTACTACTCTGCCTGCTGCCCGGCCTCGTAGCCCTTGCGCAGCCTACCACCGAGGCCCTGAAGGATTGCGGCACGCCAACACCTACCCAACCGATTGTAATTCCGCAGGCTGTTTTTGAGAGTTACCAGCAAAAAGCGGCTCTGCCGATCTGCGTACGGGTGGTGATCACTATCTTCGCAAACACCGATGGATCGAACGTCGCGACGACGGAAACGAACGTATTGCGTCAGTTCCAGAATATGGCAGATCAATACGCTCCACACAACATCTGCTTTCTGCTTCAGGATATTCGACAGGTGAACAACACCGACCTGAACGATCAGGATGCCGATACCGAGGGGGCAGAACTCCTGCCTTTTCGGGTAGCCAACTGCCTGAATATCTTCGTCCATAATGCCCTTCCCGGCTATAATGGCAACGCTTATGATATACCCAACTACAATGGCTATATCAGCATGAACGCAAATGCCATTGAAAGCACCTCGAACATCAGCACAACGGGCCACGAGGTGGGGCACGTGTTTGGGTTGTATCACACGCACTCGAAAGGGTTCGGCAATGAGCGCGTGGCCCGGTCGGGCGGGTGCAAAAACTGCCTCGATGCGGGAGACTTGATCTGCGACACTCCCGCTGACCCCAATCAGGATGTCGATCTGAATGATCAGGATTATCTGGCCGATTTCACCAATGCGAGTTGTGTGTATTCGGGAACACGCCAGGACAACTGCTCAACGCCGGTTACCTACGCTCCTTCGACCCGCAACATGATGGCCTATGGTCGTCGGGCCTGCCGGAATCAGTTTACGACCGATCAGGGGACGCGGCTCCGGGTGTTTCTTGACAAACCCCAATTTGATTATCTAATTGCCCCCGAAAATAATAGTATCCCGGTAGCCAATGTGACCCGCAACAGCGGCAGTTATTTAGACGTTGCCCGCGATCAGGTAACAGTCGGGTTGAGCAATACGTTTGTGGTGTCGGGCAGTGCGAACCAACAGTTCATTTCTAAGCGGATTGTGATTAAACCGGGTACACGCTTCACTCCCACCGGGTCGGGCCGCACCACAACGGTGCTTAGCACGTATTGCGACTGAAAAACTATCACTGTCATTCCACTCCCTGCACCGCCATAGGCAACACATAGACCGATTCGGAGGCTGTGATGAACAGGGTTTTACGGTCTTTACCGCCAAAGCAGAGGTTGGCCGTCCACTTGGCCGGGACGGGAATGTTCATCAGTTTTTTGCCGGTCGGGTCAAAGACGGTTACACCCCGGCCGGTCATATAAACGTTCCCCTGCTTGTCGATGGTGATACCATCGGACCCCATTTCGGTGAATAATTGCCGGTTGGCCAGGCTACCATCTTTGCCAATGTCATACTTGTAGGTCTTGCTGTCGCGGATGTCGGCCACAAAGAGATATTTGCCATCGGGGGTGCCAACAATGCCATTAGGTTGTTTCAAGTCGGTGGCAACCATTACTGCCTGCGTTTTACCCTTTGGCAGGTAATACACATTCTGGGCCGTTAAAAAAGGCTGTTTGTGACTCCACCACGGACGCGGGTAAAATGGGTCGGTGAAGTAGATGCCCCCCTTGCGGTCGGGCCACAGGTCGTTGGGGCCGTTATGTTTTTTGCCTTCGTAATCTTTCATCAGCACGGTCACCTCCTGGGTTTTGGGGTTGATAGACCACAGCTCATTTTTCTCGTCGGCACACGACAGGATATTGCCTTTCCGGTCGATGTACAGCCCATTGGAGCGGCCCATTTTCTCGGCGAATTGGGTCAGGTTGCCGTCGGTGTCATACTTATAAATCTTGTCGTTGGGCTGATCGGTAAAGTAGATATTACCCTGCTTATCGACGGCGGGGCCTTCAGTGAAGGTGAATTGACTGGACACTTTTTTGAGCGTCGCGCCGGGGGCAATGAGCGTCAGACCCGCCGGATTGAGCGTATCGGCGGAGGGGGCTTTCTGGGCAAAGGATGGGACATAAGTGGCAAGCCCGAAAGCAAGCGCGAGAAAGCTATGTCGGAGAAATGTCATAAACAGGAATTTGTGGTGAAAAGCCCAATAATCCATAGAAATACCCGAAGCCGAATATCTCCCTATCTTTGTGGCTTCATAAATAAGAACTTCATGAGTTTACTAACCATCGGGTCGGTCGCGTTTGATGCCCTCGAAACTCCCTTCGGTAAAACCGACAAAATCATTGGCGGTGCCGCCACTTATATTACAATTTCGGCTTCGTATTTTGTGCGGCCTAACAACCTTGTTGCCGTAGTGGGCGACGATTTCCCGCAGTCGATGATCGACATTTTCAAAAGCCACGGCGTTGATACCGAAGGACTTGAAATTCGGCAGGGTGAAAAAACGTTTTTCTGGTCGGGTAAATATCACAACGACATGAACACCCGCGACACGGTGGATGTGCAATTGAATGTGATGGAAAAGTTCGACCCGGTTATCCCCGAATCATACCAGGATTGCCAGTATCTGATGTTGGGCAACACGGCCCCGGCCATCCAGAAAATGGTGGTTGACCGCCTGACCAACCGCCCTAAACTGATTGTGTTGGATACGATGAACCTCTGGATCGACATTGCCAATGCCGACCTGAAAACGCTGTTGCCGCTGGTTGATGTGCTGGTATTGAACGACGAAGAAGCCCGAATGCTCACCGGCGATTATGCCCTTGTGCGGGCTGCGGCTACTATCCGTGCGATGGGGCCAAAAACGGTTATCATCAAAAAAGGCGAACACGGCGCGTTACTGTTTCAGGACAACAACATTTTCTTTGCCCCGGCCATACCCCTCGAAGAAGTATTTGACCACACCGGCGCGGGCGAC
>JAJAYX010000373.1 GCA_026785985.1 Rudanella sp.
AAGCTGTTTTTGAAAGACATGGTAGCTCGCAAGGAGGGGAAAATCCTTCAATTGGCCTCGTTGGTAGCCATCACCCCGTTCCCGCTGATGGCCGTATATGCCGCCACCAAAGCCTACGTCTATAACTTCACACAGTCGCTCAACAACGAGTTGAAAGACTCGAATGTGACCATTACGGCCTTGTTGCCTAACGCTACCGACACGAATTTCTTCCGCGAAGCGGGTGCGCCAACCCTCAATGTAGAAGATCAGCTAGACGATCCGGCGGTTGTTGCCAAAGATGGTTACGACGCACTAATGACCGGCAAAGCCAAGGTTGTTCCTGGTGGTGCGCTTAACAAAGCCTATGAGGTAATGGCTTATACTACTCCGCAGGAAACGCTGGCGGGTATGATGCGCTACAACCTGACACCAAAAGAAGAATCGCAAAAAGAGAGCAATACTTCGGCCTGGGTTCTTGGATTGGGCATTGCAGCCGCTGTGGTGGCGGGTGTGGCCCTCATAACGGCTTACAACAACGCCGATTTAGCCACGAAAGCACGGTATCGGTATAAGGCTAATCGCCTGAAAAACAAAGCGGGTGGGCTATTTGAGGAGGCCAAAAGCGCGGTGGCTGATGGTTGGGAGAAAGCAAAAAGTACCCCCGTTACAGATTCTTTCGATGATGCCAAAGAGTCGTTGGTGAATGGCTGGGAGTCGTTGAAAAGTAAAGCTAAAACGGCAGTAGCATAAACTGGTTTTGTATGAAAAACTCCAATTTATGGCGTATCGCCACGGCGGTGTTTGCGGTGGGGAGTATCATCTATACGACCACATCAAGCAGCCGGTCGCGGAGAGCGAGCCGGGAAAATGAGTCGGAGACGGGTGAGGAGCCTGATTATAAGGTGCCGATAGAATACCAGCAAGTCTTCGATAAAAATCTTATTATTCCGGCGGGCTGGGCTTTTGGGGCAGTGTGGGGAACGGTTTATTCGGGCCTGACTGCCCTGTTGGTACATCAGGCGATGCCCTCGCAGGCCTACAATCCACGTTATCAGAAAGCCTTGCCGTGGTGGTGGAGGAGTTTCGCGCTGAACGCCATTTTTGGCAAGTTCTTCTCGCAATCGGACCCACAAAGTGTAGTCGCTTCCGACATCACGACCAAGCTGAATTTGCCCTCAGCACTAGCCCTGCATCATAGCCTGGAAATTGGTAAAACCGATGTTCATGCTCCCGAAAAGTATCTCCGCATTCCGGTGAGCCTATATAGCGGCTGGCTCACAGCGGCAACCGTTGTTGGCACCCCCGACACGCTGCTGACGCTGGGCTTGTGGGATCGCGACGATGCCCGTGACTTGCCTCTTGCGGCTGGTATTTTAGGGGTAACGGGTGCAGCAGGCTTTGCCATTGCCCGGCAACTCAACGACCCTTGGTTTATGGTGCCGTTTATTGCGGGCTTTGGTGGCATTGCCACCCGCCACTGGAACAAACCCGACAAGGCATTGGTGGCTTATACAGCCGCTGGCCTGGCTGCAATCTATGCTTGCCTAGTGGCTTACTGGGTGCCAAAAGGAACTTTCCGGCCCTATGAACGGACGGTTGAAGATGCTGATTATGAAGTAGAAACCGTTATCGAGCCTGTGTCGCCGGGAGCTATATACTCCGGTCAGCAACATCAGGCCGAAATTGCCCGCGAACGAATGGAGCCGATTGAAGCGGAAGGTTTAGATTGATGAATTAGGTAATGAATGATGTGGTAATTGGGTAATTCAACTATTATCCAATTACCTATTTTTTTTGCAAACTACCTGCTCCGAAACGTTGGGGCCATTGCCCAGAAAAAGGCGCACCCGATATTCTCCATCTGGTAAAGCAGTGAGGTCTATTTTGGGAGTGCATTCGGGCGTTTCGGCGATTTTCATGTTGACCTGAGCCGTTGCCTGTTGCACAAGTTGCCCGGCCTGATTAAGGACTTCATACCGCTCTACACACCCATAGATGCCCACATTCAGCAGATTGACCGGGCCGGTTGTCGGGTTTGGATAAACCGATAGGGCTGGTTGTTCGGGCTGGTGATTGTCATAGCTGTAGCGAACGCCACTGGTGCGCCGGGGAACTGCCTGCCCGGCAGGATAATTCCAATTTACTTGTTCCAGCAAACGCCCGCCAGAGTCGTATTGGTAGCGATTGTAACTCCGGCTGATGGGGGCTTCAGCAGGCAAATTGGTGATCCGCTTAATGGACTGATCGAGCCAATAATCAACTCGTTCGGGTTTGCCCTGCGCGTTTAGTTGGGTGGTGATTATGGCATAAGGCTGACTCAGTTTTGGCTCGTTATATTGCCTGAGAATACTATTGGTTGATCCATATTCAATCGTTGTATAGTGAGTTAGCGTTGTTTTCTGTTGTTGGGTTATTTCGGTAGTGGTTTTAATGACCCGGTTGCGGGCATCACATAAAGTAGTAATCCGCTGGTTTGCTCCCTGCAACATCTGTTGCTTATCGGTGTAACTGTAGGTAAAGCCGGATGAGGGCCCCCAGGCTTGTAGGGTCTTATCAAAATGGGCAGATTGTTGCGAAGTGATCCGGTTTTGACCATCGAAGGTCTGGGTGGTTCGCGCACTTTTTCGCCACAATTTCTGATTAAAATCCCACAGGCTGCTTTCGTCACTCAACTTGTTACCGTGTTCATCGCGGGTAAATACAAACCGCGACCGAAACGCGGCTCCATCTGGCTTGCCCGACCCAACCAGCATAAACTCCAAAAGCGAATCCCGGCTGTCGTAGGCATAGGTAGTTAAGAGATAACTCGTGCATAGATCGTTTTCAACGGGGGCCTCGGTACGGCTCTTAATCAGGTTGCCTTTTTGGTTATAATAAAAAACAGTGCGGTGCAGAACCGTCTCCTTTTGGTCGGGGCCAACGTTGAAATAGGTTGCCGTGTCTGGCCGGTCGGGGAGGGTCTGACCGGGGGCGTGGGAAAAAGACAGCGACAAGAAGAAAATGAATAAATGTCGCTGCATATCTGGTGCGTTTATAATCGTTTTGGGGTTGCTAATGTAGAACAGAAATCTCGTTCAACTTCAGTTAAACAGGCTTTTTTTAACCATTTACGGGGAGGCCAACTGCATCAGTATACCACACACATAGCCCATATAGGTACCAACGGCATAGCCCATAATGGCCATCAGCACCCCTACAGGGGCCAAAGCCGGGTGAAAAGCAGCCGCCACGATGGGGGCCGAAGCCGGGCCGCCAATGCACGACATGCTGCCCACAGCCAAAAAAAAGTAGGGTGCGCGCAGCAACCGACAAACAACGATCATAATCAGCACGTGAAACGCCATCCAAACCACCCCAACCAAAATCAGGCCCGGCTGTTCAGCAATGGCCAGCACGTCGGCTTTGAGGCCGATGGTAGCGATCATTACATACAGGAAAATCGTCGCGATTTTAGACGCGCCAGCTCCTTCCAATTTCCGGGCGCGGGTAAACGACAAGCCAATGCCGAGGGCGGTGGCCATGCCAATGATCCAGAAAAACGGCGCGTTCAGGCTGAACTGCTTGAGGGCGGGGTAGTTCGTGTCGATAAACGGGGCAATCCAGTCGGCGAGGGCGTGGGCAATGGCGGTGGCTCCGAAACCGAGGGCCAGAATGGTGATGAAATCCGTAACAGTCGGAATGCGCCGGGTGGCTTCGGCCTGTTCGATCACGCGCTGCTTTACGTCCTCCACCGCCGAAGCATCGGCCCCCAGCCATCGGTCGATGGTTTGGGAACGACCCGCACCGTAAATCAGCAGGGCGAGCCAGAGATTAGCCACAAAAATATCGACCGTCACAAAGGCCGAAAACAGCCGGTCGCTGGGTTGGAACACTTCTTTGAGAGCCGTTTGGTTGGCTCCTCCGCCAATCCAGGTGCCCGCCATCGTAGCCATGCCGCGCCAAACGGCTTCCGGCCCCTGTCCGCCCACTAAGTCCGGCGCGACTTGCGCCAACAGCCAAATGGCCAGCGGCCCACCCAGCATAATGCTCACCGCCGAAGCCGCGAACAACAAAATTGAAGCCCGCCCCAACCGCCGAAATGCCCCAAAATCAACGCTGAGGGTGAACAGGACCAAACTCGCCGGGAGCAGATACCGCGACACCACCGGGTATAATCCGCTATTGGCTCCATCCACTAATCCGCTGGTATTGAGCAGCGAAGGCAGAAAATAGCATAGCAGCGTGGCTGGCACGTAAGTATAGAACCGTTGCCAGAAAGGGCGGGGGCTGTCGGAGGTCTGGAATACGAGGGCCAGAATGGCGAGGAGTATTCCGAGGACGACGGCATCGTTTGTAATCATGCGGATTCGGTTTGTGCAAAAACAAAACTGCACATTCCAACCATTCGGAGCAAATTGAAACGCTAAACCATCCGCTCCAGCAAGGCCTTCGTTTTCTTGATACCTTCGTATTCGTCGAGTTTGTCGCCTTCGTATTCAATGCCGGCGTAGCCCCGGAAACCGCTGTCTTTCACGATTTTCATCATGCGGGTATAGTCTGTTTCCACGCAGTTTCCCTGTTCATCGAAATCGTAGGTTTTGGCCGAAACACCTTTGGCATAGGGCATTAGCTCCTGGGTACCCTGATAGCGGTCGTACGATTCTTCGCATTCCCGTTGACCCGGTTTGCGCTTTATGCAGAAGTTGCCGAAGTCGGGGAGGGTGCCCACGTTTTTCATGCCCACCTGTTTCATCAAGCCCGATAGCCATTGGCCGTTGGACGAAAAACCGCCGTGGTTTTCAACGATCACGTTGATGCCGGTTTTTTTAGCAAATTCGCCCAGCGTTACCAAACCGTCAACGGCGGCTTTGGCCACTTCTTCGGCGGTTCCCGCGCCATAGGCATTCACCCGGATGGTTTTGCAACCCAGATAGTTCGCGCACTCCACCCATTTTTTGTGGTTGTCAACGGCCTTGTCGCGTTTGGCTTTGTCGATCTCACCGAGGCTACCCTCCCCGTCGATCATGATCAGGTGGTTTTTGATGCCGTTGTCTTTGCAGCGCATCAGCAGGTCGTTGAGGTAGGCGGTGTCCTGTGCTTTGTCTTTGAAAAACTGGTTCACATACTCCACTGCACCAATACCGAACTCTTTTTTGGCCAGTGCCGGAAAGTCGAGGTTGGTTATCTTCTTGGCGAACAGGGCTTTATGTAGCGACCATTCGGCCAGCGATATTTCGAAAAAAGGTTTCTTTGCCATTGTATCGGCCAATACTTCGGGCAACAATGCAGTGGTAGCGGTTACGGTGGCCGCTTGTTTCAGAAAGGAACGACGGTTTGTTGGCGTTAGCATGTTGGTTTTGTTAGCGAGTCCTGTTGCTTCAATAAGACCGTAACGCCCGAAAACTCATCGGTATGGAGGTTAGAATCGTCCCTGGAGCAAAAACTGATCGGTGCGGGCAAACAGGAGCGAGAAAAAACTAAAGTCACTTTTGTTCGTGTCGATCCGTTTCTCAAGCCGAAGCACCGGTCTGCCCGGCTTAACCTGAAGTTGTTTGGCAATAGGTTCGTCGGCAGTCAGGGCCTGAATCTTTTGCTCTCCCCCCGACACAACTAACCCGTATTTGGTGCGTAACAGATCGAAAAACGAACGATTCGACAGCCGCTGACGAGGGAGATTGGGCAAATACCGATTAGGCAGAATTAGTTTTTCGTAAAATACCGGCGTGTTATTCACCGACCGGAGCCGCTCCATGTAATAGTACGTGGTAGTTGGGTTTTCATCGGTCGGATAGAATAGCAACTCCAGGGGGAACGCCCGCAGGTACGGTTTAACAAGAATCGTTGTCGTGATCAGTTCCGCCGAAAGTTCATCGGATGCCGCCGGTTTCTCGTCAGCCGTTACCGAATGGGTTTTCAGCGACATCACGCCCAAACCAACCGGAATCGCCTGCACAATGCTCCCTTTTCCCTGGTGTTTCCGAATGTAGCCCTCCTGAACCAACAGCGAGAGAGCCTGCCGGATGGTGGGCTGGGTGAGCCGAAACTGCTGTTGCAGCACACTTTCGGAGGGCAACAAATCGCCTGCTTTGAACACGCCCCGGATAATATCCTGTCGGAGCGTCTCATATAAATACTGGTATTGAGGAATGCGGTTTGGCTGGTCTGTCATATCGTGGATAAAGGTAGGAAATTGGTTGAAATCCTGCTGTAACTTTTCCATACTTATACTAATAAATTAAATTTAATCTAAGCTAAATAATTATAAATTAAATAGTTAGAATAAATCAAAAGTAGCTTATTATAATAAGTTATTGGTCTTTTGGTAAAACCCCTATACCTTCGGCCCATTGATAGAGTCAGCTAACGAATCGGATGCTACGGGTGAATCTACACAACTGATAATACTTAAAACATGACTCCAACAACCAACTACATTGAGAAATGCCGGGCCATTCTGACGACTATCGAACAGCAATCAGCAGCCATTCAGCAGGCGGCAACCTGGTTTAGCCAAACCATTCTGGCCGGGCGGATGGTTCACCTGTTCGGGAGTGGCCACAGCCGGATTATGGTGGAGGAAATGTGGCCGCGCTACGGCTCGTTTCCCGGTTTCAACCCCATTGTCGAGCTGTCGCTCTCGTTCCATAATCTCGTGGTCGGGGCCAACGGACAACGGCAGGCCATGTTCCTGGAAAACGTGCCGGGACTGGCGCAACGAATCCTGCGTAACTACGATCTGTCGGATCAGGATTCGGCTCTGATCATTTCGTCGAGCGGCTGTAATGTGGTGCCCATCGAAATGGCCGAACTGTTTCAAAAACAGGGGGTTAAGGTGGTTGCTCTTATCACGCAAGAGCACGCTGAAAAAAGCACGAGCAAGCGGCAGGATGGCAAAAAGTTGAGCGATTTCGCCGATCTGATCGTGGACACGGGTGCGCCCGTGGGCGATGCAATGGTAACGATTCCGGGGCTGGATACGCCCGTGGCACCAGGTTCCACGGTAGGGGGAGCGGTGCTGGTGAACTGCATCAAGGCCGAAGTAGCCCGCTTGCTCACCGAAGCCGGGCATCCACCCAGGGTGCTGTCGGCGGCCAACGTGGTTGGCTCCGAACGGGCCGTTACGCTCTTTGAAAGTGCCTACGATGAACACGCGCACCGGCTGGCCAAATTGTATGAGCGGGTCGGCATTCCGTCGTATGTGAGCGAGCCGGGTCGGTTTTCCTGCGCCCCAACACCTACGGGGCTGGCACCGGCGTGAACTACAATCCCGAACGCCTGAAACTGGTTTGGTATCAGTTGATTCAGCAACAGGGAGTTCGGTATCTGTTGCGCACAACCCTGATCTACGTGGCCACGGAAGGCGAGCGCTATGCCAGTATTTTCTGGAATAAAGGCGGTTTTCAGAAGGTGCTGCTCCGGCGGGTTCTGTAGGCCACAAAAAAAAGGCTGACCGTATGGCGGTCAGTCTTTCCGACTATTGAATACAACCTGAATTATAGTAATAACCAGAGAATAACTTGCATAAATCTGATTATTGTTTTTCGGATTTCCAAATAATTCAGGAGAAAGTTATTTTAACAAAATCCTGTGGATTAGATCAAATCATACTAACCTGTTGGATTTCAGGCATTTTGAGGCTCCACGGGTACAAAATGTTTCTGATTAAGAGGCAGGTTCTCGGCATTCCATTCCACATCGCGTACAAACGGAAAAGCCCGCACCGGACAATCGGCGATGCGGCAATAGTGGCAGCACTCTTTCAGGCATGGATCGGTATGGACGAAAATTTCAACCTCACTGTTAGAGGCTACTTTGAGTGCGTCTTCAAATACATGAACTTCGTTATGAACGTGTTCCAGATCCCAATAATAAGGTAGTGTCAGGTGGCAGTCGATGTGCAGGTCGGCCCCGTATTTTTGAACGCGCAGGTTGTGAACGTCGATCCAGTTGCGGCTTTTACGTTCGTTTAAAACCCGCACAACCCGGTCGAGGGTAGGCAGGTCAGCTTCGTCCATAAGCCGGGCGATGGATTGGCGGGTGATCACAAAGCCGTTGTAAATGATGACACCCGCT
>JAJAYX010000374.1 GCA_026785985.1 Rudanella sp.
ATCACCACCAGGATAAACCCGTCCCGCAGCGCGTCCTCCACGTTTTGCAGCGAGGTTTCGATAAAATGCCGTTGCTGGAATAGGTTCGGATTGATCTTGACATCGCCGGGCAGCGTTTTCTGCAATTCGGCCAGGGCCACTTCCACCTTTTTGGTGAGTTCAACCGTGCTGGCTCCCGGCTGTTTTTCGACGGTTAGAATCACGGCGGGTTTGCCGTTTACGCTGGCATCCCCCCGCTTGATGGCCCCGCCAAATTTGACCTCGGCAATCTGCGACAACAGCACGGGCAGGCCATTCCGGTTGGCCACCACCGTAGCCGACAAATCACTCAATGACTGCACCCGGCCCACATTCCGAATCAGCACTTCAGAACCAAAGCGGTCGAAAAACCCCCCCGTTGTGTTCTGGTTGGTGGCTTGCATGGCCTTATCCACATCGTCAATAGTCAGGCCATATTGCCGGAGCCTGGCCGTGCTGATGAGTACCTGGTACTGCCGCCGTTCGCCCCCCATCGGAATCACCTGGGCCACCCCGCCAATGCTCATTAACCGCCGACGGATGGTGAAGTCGGCCAGGGTGCGCAGGTCTGCCGCGCTGGTAGTATCAGACGTGAGACCAACGAGCATGATCTGGCCCATCACGGAACTGATTGGCCCCATCACGGGCGTAATACCCGTGGGCAATTGCACCGTCTGGAGTTTCTCGGCGGTCAGTTGACGGGCGCGGTAAATGTCGGTATCCCAACCAAACTCCACAAAGACCAGCCCCAAACCCGGCGAGGCCACCGACCGCACCACCTCCACCCCCGGCGAGCCGTTGAGTGCCGTTTCGACGGGCAGAATCACCTGCGTTTCCAGTTCTTCGGGAGCTAATCCGTTGGCTTCCAGAAACACCGTCACGCGGGGCCGGTTCAGGTCGGGCAGCACATCGACGGGCAGGTTCAGGGCCGTGTAAACGCCATAGACGAGCACCAGCGCGGCAAACGCGACCACAAACAGCCGGTTGGCGAGCGAGAAATGAATGAGTCGGTTGAGCATAGCAGGAGGTTACTTCACTACGATCACGTAATCGGTCGTGCGAACTTTCCCGTCGGCCTGAAACTGAACCCAGCCCCGATACACGCCCGCTTTCTCAAACGTGGTGTGCAGGTCAAATTTGCCGTCCTTCACTTCGGGGTGAACGTGCAGGTAGTTCTTATCGTTGATGCCCACCACCACCATGTGCGCTTTGGCGCCCAAATAGTTTTCCAGCATATTGGCATCCATTGCCTTACCACCTTTTTTCAGGACACCTTGAATATGCGCCAATTTACCCACCTCAAATGTTCCTCCGTCCGGAACCAGGTCGAGCGTGTAGCCATCGGCCGTACCACTGAGTTTGGGAGCTGAATACGTCTCGGGCGTGTAGGGTGTGCCGCCCACCGCCAGTTCTATTTTCTCCAGCTGAGCGTTGCCGCCGGTTGGCATATAGTCGGCAAACAGGATGTACTCTCCGCCTTTGGGAAAGCGGGTTTCGTTTTTGCCAGGTCCTTCCGTGAAGGCTTTGCTGGTCGGTAACACGGTGATATCGTAACTGCCTGATGCCTGGTAGTCCGGGTGGATATGCTCGAAATAGGACAAGTCTTTGCTCACCACGATCAGGTGAATTTTCTTTTCGTGGTGCAGCTCAAGAGGCACGAGTTCACTTTCGCTGTTTTTCACCCCCGGCGTAAACGACAACAGGGCCGCTTTGCCCGCTTCAACCTTACCCGGATTAGCCTTAAAATTCATCACGTAGGCTTTGCCGTTACTCTTGCCTGCATTGTCGTTGTGTTCGAGTTTCATGCCGCATTTGGGGCACATATCCCCTTCCTTTCCCGTCACTTCGGGGTGCATGGGGCAGGCATAGGTATGTTCCCCGCTGTGTTCATCGGCATCGGTGGTACCAGCCGTGTTTACCGCAGTGGTTTCGGTGGTCGATTCGGTTTTGTCGGCCTGGTTGCAGGAACTGACGAACGCACTGGCACTTAGGGCCATTAAAGCAATGGCAATGGTTTTTAGCTTGGTATTCATGGACTTTGACTGGTTTTGGTGAAAATCTTATTGGTTCAAATAAATCATTTTAGCCTGGTAGGTGCCGCTGACAATCACCCGCTCGTCGGCTTCTACACCGCTCAGAATCTGGGTAAACTGCCCATTGTCGGCTCCCGTTGTCACGTAGGCCAGGCTGACCACTTCGGGCGCATCCTTGATGAAAACAACGGACTTGCCGTTCATTTCGCTGAGGGCTGCGTTTGGTACCGACAGCCCCCGTGTACCCCGCGCCGACTGCACCCGGATGGTGACGAATTCGCCGATTTTGAATGCCCCGCCCCCGTTGTCCATCTCGAACAGCAACCGCTGCGACTGGTTAGAGGCATTGACGGTCTGAGCCTGTGACAGCAGGCGGGCCACTCCCCTTTTACCTGCATCGTTCACCCCCTCGACCCCGAAGGATTTTGCCTGACGCAGCACCGCCAAATCCTTATCGAACACCTGGGCTTCGATGTAAATCTTACCCAGATTGGTGATGGTAAACAGCGTTTCGCCCACGTTCACCGTGGCCCCGATAGCCGCCGTAAACGGCCCCACAATACCGCCTACGGGAGCTTTCAGACTGATAGACCGGGCATTACCCCGACCGCCTTGTGCGATGCTTGTGAATACTTTTAGGTTGGCCTGCGCCCGGTTCAGGCGGGCTTCGGCTTCGGTCAGGTCGCGTTTGGCCACGATGTCTTCAATGGTTTTGAGTCGGTCAAATTCTTTCCGGGCCACCTGGAGTTCGGCCTGTAGGGTATTGCGCTCGGCCTGCAGATTGATCTGGGTGGCGGCATCAATCGTTTGCTCCACAAGGGCCAGGGTTTGGCCTTTGCTAACCGATTGCCCCACGCGAACCAGCAGCGAAGTCAACCGGCCCACTTGCGGAGACTGCACAACGGCCTGTCCCGTGGAGGACGGGATCACCGTGCCGGCCACAGTGGTGGTTAGTGCCTGCTCACCCGCCACAAGTCGCTGGGTAAGGATGTTAAACAGAAACTGAGTTTCTTTCGGAATGGCAAACGTACTCGAGGTGGCCCCACCCCCGCTTGCTGCCGCGCCGTGGTCTTCGCCCCCGTGGGCATTGGCCCGCTGCCAGTGGGCCGTTGGCAACAGGCAAAACAGCACCACTACAGCCGCTGATACGCGCCGGTTGCGGGTTCGCATCAGCAAAAACATCAGCCCCATGCCCAGTAGCAGTCCGCCCCCCAGCAACAGGTAAGGGCTTTCATACCAGTGGGCAGGCCCGACTATGGGAGCCGCTACGGTGGATACCGGCAGGTCTTTACCCACCTCAATGCCCGGTAAAAGCAGCAGGTCGGCCCCCGGCCCGGCGTTCAGGCTCACGGTGAGGCTGTACCTTTTTTTGGCAGGAAACGTCCCGCTCAGTTCGTAAATGCCCTTCCCAATTGGTTTTACGACAATGGTGAGTTTGGCCTCTTCGGGGCTACTCAGTTTAAGCGTGGCTCCCTCCACGGGCCGGTTAGTATTGAACTCGTTGATGTACAGGCGCAGTTTTCCCGCTTCGCCCGCTTCTAATGGCTCGTAGTGCAACACCAGCTCGTATTTATCCGAGATAGCCTGACTGGTGAAATAAGCCACGGCCTTGCCAGTGGGGGCGGTTGCCGCACCATGATCTTCGCCCCCGTGGGCCATTGCCAATGGCGAGTTCGCCAGCAGCACGAACAGGCCGAGAAAGGTTACTAGTGGGGTTAGCTTGCTCATAGATTTCCCGTTAAATAGTTGATCGTCAGCAATGATTGATTGTAATTCCGAAGCGCGTCCAGGTAGCGCAGCCGAACGGCGTAAGCATCGTTGATGGTTCGCAGAAAACTCACGTAGTCATTCTGCCCGGCCTGAAACAGTCGCCGGGCCGTGTTGATGAGGTCGTCGGACTGTCCAAGCCCGGTCGTCTCGTAATAATCGAGGGTGGCCCGGAATTTCCCGAAATCGCCCTGCGCCTGTTGCAAGTCCACCGACAGCGTTTGAATTTGGGCCGTGGTGCGTTGCCGGGCCAGTTGCAGGCCCGTTTGGGCGGCTGCGGTGCGACTGCGATATTGACCAAACCAGACGGGCAGCGTCAGCCCAAACCGAAGCCGGAGTTGGGTAGGCGTTTCTTTTGACCCCTGATTGTAATAACCGACCACCATGCCGGGCAGCGAGCGGGCGCGTTCCAGGCCAATCTGCAGTTCGCTGATGGCTTCGGTTTGGCGCAAAAAGGCCAGAGCCGGGTTTGGTTCCACCGTCAGCGAATCCGCAGTGCCCAGGGCCAGTATGGGTTGAGTTCGCACCAGTTGGCCACCCCGAATGGGTTCACTGCGACCCGCCAGCCGTTGTAACTGCCGAACCACCGTTTGCACGTCGGCGGTGGCTTGTTCGAGCTGATTCCGCACGTCGCCCGCCTGCGATTCGGCGAAGGTTTTGCTGAGGTAGTCGATTTGCCCGGCCACAAATTGCCGCCCCGCCGTTATTCGCAGTTGGTTATAAACACTGTCCTGCAACTGGTATTGTTGCCGCAGGGCCTGAGCATACTGCAAGGCCAGGTAGAGGTTTCGCACCCGGAACCGGATGTCGTTTTCAGTGATGCGTTTTTCGGCCTGTGCCAGCCCGATTTGCCCTTTTTGCAGGTTATACTGCCGTTTATAAACCGTGGGTAACTGAAACGACTGATTCACCCCAATGGTGTAAAACCCCCCCGTTGGACTATCGGTAAAGACATCGAGGTTTGGGATGGAATAGGCTCCTTTCAGCAGTTGCCCATTCTGGCGAATACTCAGATCAGCCGCCCGGATCGCCGGACTATTGGCCAATACGAGATCGACAACCTCGGTTTCGGAGTACGTTTTCTGGGCCACGCTGTTGAGGGCGAACCCCCAGCCGATACACACAAAAATCAGTCGTTTCATTGGTTACATGAGTTGAAT
Organism: Rudanella sp.; assembly: GCA_026785985.1. Lineage (GTDB taxonomy): Bacteria > Bacteroidota > Bacteroidia > Cytophagales > Spirosomataceae > Rudanella. The sequence continues at coordinate 4,979 of JAJAYX010000374.1, forward strand.
GGCGGTCTGGGTTTAAATCCAGTCTAAAGGATTTCGGTCGGTGGTGTTTTGCGCCCGGTAGGCGGCTGGTGTCAGGCCCGTTATCTGCTTGAACTGGTTGGTCAGGTAGGCCACACTGCTGTAACCCAGTTGTTTGGCAATGTCGCTGATCGGCATCTCGTTGTAGCTCAGGAGTTCTTTTGCCCGCTCGATGCGTTGCATAATCCAGAACTTTTCGATGGTCAGATTCTCCGTGGTCGAAAACAAATGGCTCAGATGGGCGTAATCCAGTCCCACTGTTTCGCCCAGATAATCGGACAGGGTCGTATGCAAATCCGCAATCCGCCCACTCTGAATCAAGTCAATAATGAGCGTTTTGACCTGGTTGACCACCCGCGTCGTTTTGTCGGTCAGCAAGGCGAAGCCGTGCTGCTCGAGGGCCGGGCCAATGAGAGTCAGATCCGTGGGCGGTTCCACAATAGTGACTCGTCCCAACTCGACCTGTGCCACTGAATAACCCAATCGTTCCAGTTCCTGGCGGACCACCCAAATACAGCGGCTGCACACCATGTTTTTGATAAAGAGTTCCTGTAGGGCCATCGTTTGTCCGTTACCCCGGAAACAGCCTCCCGACCATTTCCGGGGTAATTAAGCTAAATCTCTTCTTTCACCGATCCACACTTCAGCATCTTATCACCGTAGTAGGGGTTCCGCACTTCTTTCTTGTCACTCAGCCACGACGCACCCTGTCCGTTGGCAGCCATCGGGCAGAATTGCACAAACGTTTTGGCTGGTTTGGTGGCTTTCGCCAGCGCAATCATGCTGAGAGAAAGGTCTTCAAACTGTTTCCGTTGCCCGTCTACATCGGCACTTTTGCTAATAGCGGTGGCTTTGGTTTTGGCCGTAGCGAGGGCTTTTTTGTCGGTAGTCGACAGCTTGGCGGCATCCACGTTGTTTAGTGCCAACACTAAAGCGGTGGCACCCATTTTGGCTTTGGCCGCGTCGGTGGCCACCAGCGCATCCTTCACTGAGTAGTAGGCCGTCAGAGCCGGAGCGGTCGTTTGGGCGGAAGCGGTCAGTGTGAAAAATGATACACTCAGAGCGGCTGCAAGGATTCGAATTGGTTTCATTGGTTTCATTGGTTTTATTGGTTTTATTGGTTTCATTGGTTTCATTGGTTTTATTGGTTTTATTAATTGAATCGGATCGCCGAAGCGACATAAATTAGATTTGGGTAATCATTGACCGTTGACCCCGTTTTGGTTTGCGCCGGAAACGCGACGAAGAGACGAAATACAGGGTAAAACCGGATGCGACAGTCAGCAGACCCAGCACCGAAAAGGCCCGAAGCAGCCAGTTATTGAAATCGTCGCGGCCTTCATAGTCCATCGTGTGCAGCATCCAGAGTGTATCAAAAATTCGCCAGGGATCTGTGCGGACGCTTTGCACCGTACCTAACTGAGCCGCCACATAGACCGTGGCATGGGCGGGTTGCCGGAACGTCACGGCATAGGCGGGCAGGGGCTTCGCCCTATATTCATGGTGGCCATTGGCGTTTGTCAAGTACTCGACCCGCTCCACGGCTGATGATCCGGCAAAGCGTTGTTGCGCCAACCCCGTGGCTTCGGCCTGTGTTAGTTCGCCCCTTAGTTGGCCCGTTTTGGCATCGGCTAACTGCGTATGGGTCATGGCATGACCCGTTCCGTGCTGTATCCGGTAGCTTAGTTGGTACAATGGCTGATTCAGTACCTCGATGAGGCTAATGCTCAGGACAGAACCAACGCCTTTTTGCCTTAATGCCTGCAACGGCACCGACGGCGACACCAGCGACAGGGAAGCCGGAAAACCGGTTGCCGGTCGTTTGAGCGGATCGCCGTGAATATCGTCCAGGTTCGACCAACTGAAATAGAGTCCGCCCACCGTCCAGAGCAGAAACTGGATGCCGATAAACAGCCCCAGATAGCGGTGGGTTTTGCGGATACGCAGATGCCAGTTTCGGTTCATTGGAGTGATTATAATTTCTTTTCCCACTCGGCAATGAGCCGGTTATTAATCACAACGTAGTCCGTAAACTTCTTCACCTGAGCCGCTTCTGCCGACTTTCGGGCCGTGGCAATGGCCGTTTTATAATCCCCCGCACGGGCCTGAAGTTTGGCCTGTAAGTGCAGGTAGTTAAAGGCCGGTTCGAGTTGTACGGCTTTCTCGGCCCAGTCCAGAGCCTGCTTCGTGTCCTTCTCCAGATCGAAGTAGTACAGTGCCGCCTGATAATACAGGCCGGGTTTCTCCTCCTTTTTAACGTTGATCCGATCCATAATCTCTGCTGTAAGCCGCTCGTCGGCGTTGCTCACGACCGGGAAATGCACCGACGTATTGGCCCAGTTCAAGTACAGATTAGCCCCATTTTTCACCAAATCCTGCACTTCGATGGTGAATGACTCATAAAACCGCACCGACGAATCAGCCTTGACGGTGAACCGAAGCACATCGTTTTTGGTCTCGTAGCCTCCCGTACCATGCCCTTCAGTGTACGAGTTCAGAATCACAGTCCACTCCCTTTTGGTTGGGATCGTGAACAGCGAATAACTCCCGGTGGGCAGGGGTTTTCCGGCAATCGTTAGCGGGTCGGTTATGGTCAGAATCGTGGCGTCGGATGCGCCGGTGCGCCACAATTCACCGTAGGGAACCAGTTTGCCAAAAATAGTCCGACCCTTCACTGCCGGGCGCGAATAGTTGATTGTCAGGTCGGTAAACCCAATTTTTTGTTTGACCGTCGTGGAGGGCGACGGTTCGGGCAGGCTCAGTTGGGCCAGAGTCGGTTGCGAAAACAGCCCCAAAAGAAGCGCGACCGATGCGGTTGACTTGCGTAGTGAGTTCATGGCGGAGAATTAGTATTTGAGTACGATGCCGTTGGGCTTTTTACCCACCATAATGTCAATGACTTTGGTGCGTTTCACCACATCAACGACCGACACTGTTGCCGCCCCCTGATTGGTGACGTAAGCCCTCAGGCCATCTTTGGTGAAGGCAATGGCGTGGGCATCCAGTCCTGTCACAACTTCGCCCATCTTCATCCAGGCCCCGTTCATCCGCTCGAAAATGACCACTTTGTTCCCCGTTCCGGCCTGACTAACCCACAGTTCGTTACGGAGCTGATTATAAGCCGCGTAGCCAGGCGTGAAGCCCAACTTGACCGTTTCTGCCACGGAAAGTGTCGCTACGTCGATGACGCTGATGCTTTGGCCTTTTTCGTTGTCCGCATACATTTTACCATCAGCTCCGGGCCAGGCTCCCACGGGGTCTTCACCCACCGCAATCGTCTTGACAACTGACTTATCGGCTACCTTAATGACCGTTACCGTATTACTCATACCATTGGCTACAAACGCATATTGCGGTCGGTTGCCACCGCCGTTGCTTGACATGGTCACTTCGGCAGGTTCCATCCCGACCGCAACGGTATTTTTCAGAGCCATTGTCGTGGCATTATACACCAGCACCTTCCCGGACTGATCCATCTGGGAAGTCCAGATTTCGGAGCCATCGGGCGAAAACACCGCATTGTGATTCATAATGGGTGTTTTCTGGTTGGTGGTCGTCTGCCCCGTTTTAGGGTCAACTACCAACACCCGGCCATTCATACCCGCCTTAACACCAGTATGACCCGCGCTAAGATCCATTCCCGGCACACCGACACCGAGTTTATTGCCATCGGGGGAGAGGTAGATGTGGTGCGGCCACATCACCATGTTGGCCATATTCATTCCCGGCATCGTGGACGAAGAGGCTTCGCCGAACGTAATCGTTTCCTTAACCTGATTCGTGGCCAGATCAATGACCGAGATGCTGTTCCCCTCGGCGTTGACCACGTAAGCAGCCGGATAGCTGATGTTCAGCACGGGTTGCGTGGTTTTGTTGTGTTCCATATTCATGCAACCCGACAGGGCGAGCATTGGCAACAGGCTTGCTGTACAAAATGACTTGTTCATCAAAAGTATGTTTACGTGAAAATGCTTAATGGAATGAATTCGATGCCCCATTCATGGTGTAGGGGTAATGAGTCTTGCCGGTCAGCAAACACAATACATCTGCTGACTGAGCAGAAGGCTCATCAGTGAGAACTGAGGATTAGAAGCGGCTCAAATGAGCCAGGTGCAAAGGGAAATGAGCCGGGAACGCCCGCTTTGGTGCAAGGGGTCGTCGGCAAAGGGGAACGCCGTAGCCGTAATTGCTACGGGCGACAGAGCAGCCAGCAGGAGCCGGAACTGCGGATTAGGAACAAATTCGGCGGGTTGTAAAGTCGGGCTGTTAGCCTGATCAGCCACGAACCGACTGACATCAAGATGCTCGTAGGAGACCGTTGTTTTACAACAGGGTAACTTTTTGACCGCTGCACCGCCGGAGTCAGGCACGATCTGTTCGTCGGTTTTATTGGCGGTGCAGGGTTTAGCACATCCATCTTGCACGATCAACAGCGATTTGGAATGGCCCCTCATCTGACACCAATGTTCGACCATACCAAAGCCTGTGCTACCCAGCAGAACCATAAAGGCCAGCCAGCAGCAAATCAGACGGGTATGAATCGGTATTTTCATGGAGTGTAATTTTACAATACAAAGTTACGGACTTTCCAAACATGAATGATTACAGGATTACGGGCAGGGCTTACAAAATTTGTGGAAACAGTCCGTACTATGGGGTTCTTCTTCCAAACGGGCGGATTTATACGGCAATCAACTAAGGGCTTAGTTTGTCCGCTGCTTTTCGCTTCTGCACATAGCTGCATACTGTCCCATAACACTAACAAGTTGATTACTCTACACTTAGGTAAATTTAATAGTTTACATTTATTTTTGATAGTAATGCTTTCATTTCTCTGTAATTCTATATCTTTGTGGCCAAACCACTCGCATTATGTCTTATCCTGTTCCTATAACCGTGGCTTTTGGCGACGGTATTGGTCCCGAAATCATGCAGGCCACCCTTGATATCATATTGGCAGGCGGTGCCCGGCTCGCCCTCGAAACCATTGACATCGGGGAGAAAGTATACCTCGGCGGCAACACGGCCGGCATTGCGCCCTCGGCCTGGGAGTCGCTCCGCCGGACGAAAGTGTTTCTCAAAGCTCCTATTACCACGCCCCAGGGCGGTGGGTTCAAGAGCCTCAACGTCACCACCCGCAAAATGCTGGGTCTGTTCGCCAACGTGCGGCCCTGCGTGGCCTACGCCCCCTACGTCGACACCAAGCACCCACGCATGGATGTCGTCATTGTCCGCGAAAACGAAGAAGATCTCTACGCTGGTATCGAACACCAGCAAACGCCGGAAGTGGTGCAATGCCTAAAGCTGATTTCGCGCCCCGGCACCGAAAAGATCGTCCGCTATGCCTTTGAATACGCCCGCCGGTATGGGCGCAAAAAGGTAACCTGCTTCACCAAAGATAATATCATGAAGCAAACCGACGGCCTGTTCCACGCGGTGTTCGATGAGGTGGCGAAAGAATATCCCGACCTTGAAAACGAACACTGGATTGTGGACATCGGCGCGGCTAAACTTGCCGACACGCCCGAAATCTTCGACGTGATTGTGATGCCTAATCTGTACGGCGATATTCTCTCCGACGTAGCGGCCCAGATTGCCGGGTCAGTGGGGCTGGCCGGCAGCTCCAACATCGGTGAGGAAGTGGCCATGTTCGAAGCCATTCACGGGTCGGCACCACGCCGGGCGGGTCAGAATCTGGCCAACCCGTCGGGATTGCTGCTGGGGGCGGTAATGATGCTGGTGCATATCGGTCAGGCATCGGTGGCCGAAACCGTACATAACGCCTGGCTCAAAACGCTCGAAGACGGGGTGCATACCTACGACATCTACGAGGAGGGCATCAGTACGGAGAAAGTGGGAACCAAAGAGTTCGCTCAGGCCGTCATTGCCCGGATAGGTCAGCAGCCCGAAAAACTCAAGCCCGTCAGCTACGCATCGGCAGACACCGGGGCGATTCGGGTGACCATAACGCCCCAGCCCCCGAAAACCATTGATATTGTTGGCGTGGATATTTTCCTTTACCACGACGATCGCGACCCTGATCAATTAGGCGAATCCCTGAAGCACTACGCAGCCGGCCACATGACCCTGAAAATGATTACCAACCGGGGCGTCAAGGTGTGGCCGGCTGGTTTTTCCGAAACGTTTTGTACCGATCACTGGCGATGCCGGTTCCTGTCGGCAACCGGTCAGCCCAGTCGCTATGAGAACATTATTGACCTTCAACAGCAACTCACCGAAAACGGTTACCGCATCATCAAAACCGAGAACCTCTGCACCTTCGACGGTCAGCCGGGCTTCTCGGCGGGTCAGGGGGCCTGATACCTCACAACCTAACCAAGTCTATTCATGGCCGAGCAACACATGTTCACCCTTATCAACAGCCGCTTTACCCCTGAAGAGGCCGTTCCCATCCTGACGGGCATGGTCGATGCCAAGCTCCAGTACCATGCCCGCAAGGTTGCGCGTCCGGGTACGATGGAAGAGGACATAAAAGCCTCGGAAACCCGCATGAAACAGATTGAATCTGATCTACGGAACATACTTCGTCTGCTGCGGGATGCGGCCCAGCGGGGTAGTCAGGTGGACATTGAAGCGTACTTGTCAATTAAAGAAGTACCCCCCACAGCTCACTAAGCAAACGGACTCGACCCGGCATCCATGAACACAGGTAAACCCCGTCTGCTGGTCGTCGAAGATGAAGCCAAAGTTGCCCTCTTCATCCGAAAAGGCTTAGAAACGCAGTCGTTCGCCGTGACCGTAGCGGCCGACGGGCGTGAAGCCAAACGCCTGATCGGGACGGAACACTTCGACCTGGTGATTCTCGACGTTAATCTGCCCGTGGTTAGTGGGCTGGAGGTGGCTCAGTATATCCGCGCCCGTAATGTTAACCTGCCCATACTGATGCTGACAGCTCTCGACTCGATCACCGACAAGCTGATGGGTTTCGAGGCCGGGGCCGATGATTACTTAGCCAAGCCGTTCGATTTTCTGGAACTGGTGGCCCGCGTCCGGGCCTTGCTGCGCCGAACCGACCCCTGCGAAGATCCCCAGCCCACGCTTCGGCTGGCCGATCTCGAATTGGATTTGGGCCAGAAAGTGGCCCGGCGAGCAGGGCGTACCATTGACCTGACGGCCCGCGAGTTTGCTCTGCTCGATTACCTGATGCGTAATCAGGGGCGGGTGGTCTCGCGGGTGGATATTGCCGAGCGAGTCTGGGACATCGGCTTTGACACTGGCACAAACGTTATCGACGTGTACGTGAATTACCTGCGTAATAAAATTGACAAAAATGCGCCTGTCAAACTGATCCATACGGTTATTGGCTTCGGCTACGTGCTGAAAGAAAAATAAATACCGATACGATGACCCTTCGCAATCGACTCACGGTGCTGTTCACGGCCATCGTATCGGGACTGCTACTGGTATTTTGTGGGGTCATCTATTCGGTGGCTGAACGGCACCGACACAACGAATTTCGCCAGCGGCTGCATTCCGAGGCCCTCACCTCCGCCGACTTGCTGTTTGGACCCGATACCTCCGGCCGGCAATTATATACGTTACTGGACAAGAACCAGATGACGGTACTCAATGAGGAAGAAATTATCATTTACGATTACCGGAATCAGATTGTTTATGAGAGCGGTACCGACTATTTGACGGTTCCCAAAACCCGGCTCGATCAGGTACGACTGGCGGGCGAAGTGTACTGGCGTGTGGGACCGCGTGAAATGGTCGGCATTCGGTTTGGCGGACGGGCAAACCGCTTCGTCGTGCTGGCCTCGGCCATAGACAAGTACGGCTTCAGCAAGCAGCGCAACTTAGCCGGGCTGCTGGCAACGGGCTGGGCACTATCAGTACTGATTGTGTTCGGGGTGGGGCGCATCTATGCGGGCCGGGCACTGCGCCCCATCCGGCGAATCATTACCCAGATCGACACCATCACGGCTTCGCACCTGGAAAGGCGCCTGGCCGAAGGCACCGATGCGGATGAACTCGTCCAGCTTGCCCGGCGATTCAACCAGATGCTCGACCGACTCGAAGAGGCCTTCCGGCAGCAGCGCACGTTTGTCGCCCACGCATCGCACGAACTGCGTACCCCCCTGACGGCCATTACGGGTCAGCTCGAAGTAGCCCTGCTGGCCGGCGACGACCTGCGGGACCTGCGGGCTACGGTGTACTCCGTGCTGGAGGACGTGCGGGATATGAACCGGCTGACCAACGGCCTGCTGAGTTTGGCTAACATGGCCGTGGATGAATCGGCAGTATTGGTGGGGCCGGTCGCGCTCGATGAACTGGTGTGGCAGGTACGAACCGATCTGCTCCGGCTCCGGCCCGACTACGCCGTGGCTGTAACCTTCGGCCATCTCCCCTGGCAACCGACCGACCTGCGGGTCACGGGCAGCGAACCGCTGCTGCGTACGGCCCTGTTCAACCTGATGGAAAACGGCGGCAAGTTTGCCCCTAACCACCGGGTATCGGTATGTTTGACTGTTGAGCCGGACATGCTGACGCTCGCGTTTCATAACAACGGCCCACCCATTGCCGCCGACGAACTACCCGAAATCTTCAAGCCCTTCCAACGAGGCATCAACAGCCGAAGCGTAGCCGGACACGGCATTGGCTTATCGCTCATCCAGCGTATTGTGCAGCTGCACCGGGGTCGGCTGACGGTCACCTCCGACACCGTCCACGGCACCACGTTTAGTCTATCCCTACCACGGCCCTAACCCCGATTAACCAGCCGTTTTTTGTGCCACTCTGCACTCTAACCGCTTTCTAATTCGGATCTAACCCGGCTCTAAAGTCAGCGAAATAATTTTGTGTCAATAAAGCTGGTCAGGGATCTGGATGCTCCCGGTGAGCCTCGGTTCACCAGCCGGTTTTGGAAACACATAGTCTATAAACTGCTGACTTAAAGCCATGAAATCGCTCTCAAATTCTCTGCTCTGCGTGAGCCTGCTCAGCCTGCTCGCTACGGCTCCGCTGCTGGCAACAGACACCAACCCCGACCGCAAACTCAGCTCGTCGGGTTGGGTAACGGCAATGGATGCGTCCTTCAATACCCGTATTTATCAGGACGAAAAGGGAGATCTGATTGTACAGGTCAACAACCGCTCAGTCGGAGTCCTGACTATTCAGATGCAAACGACACGGGGCGAGGAGGTCGCGTATGTACCCGCTGACCGGCGGCCCGCGCAACTCAGTATCCGGCTCGATGTGAGCGAACTAACCGACGGTGACTACCGCCTTATCGTGGCAACCGATACCGAGAAAATCGTTACGATCGTCAGTCTTACAACTCCTGCCTCGACCTCTATCGTTCGTAAGGCTACCGTGGCCGTGGTTAGGCAGGCACCGGAACATTAACGACCAATAGACATTATCGGCCCGGCCGGGCAGGCCGGCTATTCGTTCCCGTACCACTTTATTGTCAATTGTCATGAACAAGTACACGCTTGATTTTGCCGCGCCAGTTCAGCCACCCCGGCGAACCCGCTACCAAATGAGCCGGGAATTCCGCCAGATGTATGGCCTGCTTTGTGGCCTGGTGTGTGGTATTGCCCTGGTGGGGCTGCTGCGGCAGCACAGCCAGATGCAGTTGCTCCGCGAACAATACCAAACGCAGACTATTCGGTATGATTCCCTGCTGACGGATAAAGTCGAGACCGACCGAAAACTCGAACAACTGCGTGCTCAATTTCTCAAGTATCAACATCCTTAAACGAAAATACAAGTATGAAACGCTCCATTAATCCCCTGGTCCTGTTGGCCTTGATAGGCCTGAGCAGTTGCACCGTTATCCGCCAGGGCGAAGTCGGTGTTAAACGAACATTGGGCAAAATCAAGGCCCAAACCCTACCCGAAGGCGTACAGGGTTTTAACCCTCTGCTGACGCGCATTATCAAGATTCCGACCCGCACCGTGAACCTCGAAGTGCGCGCCCCCCTGCCCTCCAAAGAAGGCCTGACGGTACAGTCGGACATCTCGATTCTGTACCGCGTGGAGGGCAGTTACGCACCCAAGATTGTGGAGCAGATCGGCCCCGATTACGCCGACGTGGTGATTCTGCCTGTGTTCCGCTCGGCCGTCACCGATGTCTCGTCGCGCTACTACGCCAAGGATATGCACTCGGGGCAGCGGGCCGAGATCGAAAGGGCGATTCGGGACGTAATGATGGCCCAGCTCAAAGACCGGGGCTTCGTAATTGAGTCAGTACTGCTCAAAAGCATCGCTTTACCAGCGGGTCTGACCAAAGCCATTGAGGAAAAATTGGCCGCCGAGCAGGATGCCCAGCGGATGCAGTTTGTGCTGGATAAAGAGCGGCAGGAGGCCCAACGCCGTGTTATCGAGGCCGAAGGAACGCGCGATGCCCAGAAACTCATTAACGAGGGTCTGACACCCATGCTGATCCGGTTCAAGGCAATCGAAGCTTTCAACCGGCTGTCCACCTCACCCAACAGCAAAATCATCATCACTAACGGCGACTCGCCCCTGATGATAAACGCGGATAACCTGGAATAGAACCCCAATACGAACGGGTGGTTAAGACTTCGGTAGTAACCACCCATTTTGTCAAATCACTCCCTTTAAACGCATTCAAGTCAATGTCACTTTGCCTTAAATCTCTTGTATTGCTAGCCTTTATCAGCCTGAGCGGCTGCTCAATAGCCCGTCACGGCCCGGTGTCTGTCAGTCACCCGCGCATCAACTGGCCCCAACCCGAACACCTAAGCCGACATCAGCCAGGCCGGCACAACTGGGCCCATTCGGTTCACCGTTATAAACACGCTAACAAAGCCCCTCACGTCCGCTACCCACAACCAGGTTTGGCCCATGCGCCCAGTTATAAGGTGCCTGTTGTTGGCGAAGTGTCAACCGGAGGGGGAATTATCGGGCAGCGGACATCGACGACCGGCCTGACCAGAAGCAACCACCAGGTGTCCTGGCCTGCACGCTGGCTTTCGGAATCACCGCCGGAGCCGTCGTCAGGGGATTCGATCACCGTTCAGCCCTCCGATACAACCATCAATAGGCGTAACCAACGGCCCGCTGCGACCATTCTGACAATAGATTCACTAATCAATAAAGTCAACTAAGATGACCACGAACACGCAAAAAACTGCACCAGACGATTTAGACGACGGGTCCGCCGATCTGTACATGGGCCTGGGCAGTGTGGTTTATGCCCTGGCCAAAGTCGATGGCCGGGTTCAGTTAGCCGAAATACAGACCGTTAAGGAGTTACTGGCTAACATACCCCA
>JAJAYX010000375.1 GCA_026785985.1 Rudanella sp.
CTCTTGGCGTTTGTAGCTTAAACCACAAAGGGAAACAGGTGATTATCTGCCCCATACGATTTAGAGAAGATTGGATAATCATCAGTGACGCTGCCCATTTCATATTTGACCAAAAAGCGACATGGACGCATGTTGGCGAAGTAAGGTTGAAAGACAAGCATGGCAAATCAGCCGGAAATATTGATTACGTCTTAGTTGCTTACGACGACAAGGGCCGTGTCGTTGACTTTGGTTGACTTGAAGTGCAATCAGGTTTGAGAGCTTTTACAAAAGAAACTTGACGTAAAAAGAGCAGGGACTTCTGACATTGGTAACCTTGAAAACATAGTTGTAGAATGAACAATCAACTAACTATGTTCGGCATGGGCGAGCCAACTAAGGCACAGTCGATCATCAATGTAGCCTCAGTGCCGCAACGTAGCCCGTTTCGTTATCCAGGCGGAAAGACATGGCTTATACCAACTGTCCGGCAATGGCTCAAGCAGGGAGGTAATCCAATAGCTGAACTAATTGAACCATTTGCCGGCGGTGGCATCGTCAGCCTGACAGCCGCATTTGAAAAATTAGCCGACCATATTACGATGGTGGAAATGGATGAAGAAATAGCTGCCGTTTGGGAAGTAATACTAAATGGAAAAAATAAATGGCTTGCCGAAAAAATATATTCTTACGACCTGACTCACGAAAACGTGAAGGCTGAGTTAGATAAGCCTAATAAAGAATTACAAGACATTGCTTTCTGCACAATTCTGAAAAACAGAATATTTCACGGCGGCATACTGGCCAAAGGTTCAGGAATGATTAAAAATGGGGAGAATGGAAAAGGAATTGCTTCCCGTTGGTATCCTAAGACGTTGCATGACAGAATACTTGCCATCGGCTATGTAAAAGACAAAATATCATTTGTGATGGGTGACGCATTTAACGTGTTAGAAAAGAACATTTCTAACGATAAAGCCTACTTTTTTATCGACCCACCGTACACGATTGAAGGTAAGCGTCTGTACACTCATTTTGACATCGATCATGAAATGCTTTTTTCGTTGACTGCGAAACTTACGGGCAAGTTTATGTTGACCTACGACGACACGCCCGAAATTCGTTTGCTTGCAGACAAGTATGCCTTACAGTACCGGACAATTCCGATGAAAACGACTCTTCACTATGAGAAAAACGAAATCATTATTTCGGATAACTTCTCATGGTGGACAGACAGCAAAAGCCCAAAACCATAACCCCCAAAAGCAAATTTAAGATTGCGGTAATCTACGGTTTCGTACTTTCGGGGGTTTAATTTGGCTCTCCCCCTCGCTATGAAGTTCCTACCCGCAGCCCTCACGCTCTGCACCTGCCTGGCTTTCCTGCCCCCAAACCTCGACACGCTGAAACTCAATCAGATTCAGTGCATTGGCTCACACAACAGCTACAAACAGGCCATCGACCCGGCCCTGTTTACTATGCTCAGTAAGCTCGATTCCACCAGGTTCAAAGCCATCCAATACAGCCACCAAACCCTCACCGAGCAGTTGAATCTGGGGTTGCAAAACCTTGAAATCGACATTTATGCCGATGCTAAAGGCGGCAAATATGCCCGTCCGCTGGGTATGGCCTATGCCAAAGGACAGGCTCCCTACAACCCCGATGGCGTGATGAACGAGCCAGGCTTCAAAGTGTTGCACATCCAGGATATTGATTTTCGGAGCAACTGCCCCACGTTTCGGCAGTGTTTGCAGGAATTGAAACGCTGGTCGGAGAGCCACCCGAATCATTACCCGGTGTTCGTGACGATGAACGCCAAAGACGATACCATCCGTCAACCGGGCTTTGTCGCACCCGAACCCTTCACGGCATCCGTTCTGAATCAGTTAGACAGCATCCTGCTGGCCACGCTGGGCCGCACTCACCTGCTCATTCCCGACGATGTGCGGGGCAAGAACACCACCCTTGAAGCGGCCGTGCTGGCGGGTAACTGGCCCACCATAAAGGCAGCGCGGGGGAAATTCCTGTTTGTGCTCGACGAAACCGGGCCAAAACAGGCGGCTTACCTCGCCGGACATCCGTCACTGCAAGGCCGGATGCTGTTTACCAACGCCGATCCAGGCACGCCCGATGCTGCTTTCGTAATTCTGAATAACTCGATTGGCGACAGTGCAAAAATCCGGGAGTTTGTTCGTAAGGGCTACCTCGTTCGTACCCGCGCAGATGCCGACACGAAGCAGGCCCGCACCAACGATTATCGTAATTTTGAAGCCGCCCAACAATCGGGGGCGCAGATTATTACGACCGATTATTACGCCAAAAGTCAGTTGTTTCCGTCGAATTACATCATCCGGTTTGCCGAGGGTGGTTATCTTCGTGCAAACCCATTAGTCCGTTAATCATGACCGCCAAACTCCTCCCTATTCTGCTCCTACTGGCCTTGGTGTTTCCTGCCCTGGCCCAGAAAAAAGCCTATCGCCATCCGTCCGACCAACGTACCCTGGCCGACTCGCTGCCGGCCATAATGCCCTACAACCGGCTCATCGACGCGGCTGGCACGGCCTGGTTTTTCGGCGATCCTAAACTCGAAAACCACGCCCTCGACGTTACGCCAATGCCCGGCGGCATCCAACTCGTGATCGAAGACCGCTACGGCATCGCCATCCTCAACCGGTTTACGCAGCAAATCAGTTACCGCTGGCAACTGCGCGACGACCCGGCTACGAAGTTGATGATGAGCACGTTTTCGGGCATCGAGGCATTCGTGTTCAGGGAACAAACCTACCTCGTTTGGGGGGCTTCGGAGCGCGAGAAAGGCAAGTCGGGCGTGGTGATTGTGACCTGGGCGAATGGCAAAATTGGTTCGGTTGATTTTCTGGCCTTTCCGGCAGTCGCGCCCTCGCCCCTGTCACTGCCCAACGATGTGGCTGTGCAGCTAATTGATAATGAGTGCTTTCTGTACGTGGCCCTGAACGGCAACAACCAACTCACCAAAGTGCGCCTGTCTGACCGCAGCATCGTCTGGACAACCCCAACGGGCGTGGCTCCGTATGGCGTGGCCCTCGCCAATGGCCGCGCGTTTGTCACGAACTGGGCGGGACCAGTCCCCGACTCTACATCAAAACTGGAAACGGCGGGTGTTCCCTGGGGACAGGCGTACATCGACCCGCGAACGGGGGCCATGTCGCGGGGAACGGTGTCGGTGATTGACCTGAACACGGGCCTGGCCGAAGCTGATATTCAGGTCGGGTTGCACCCCAACGCCATTCTGAGTAGCCGCAACGGGCAAACGCTTTACGTAGCCAACGGCAACAGCGATTACGTGTCGGTGATCGACGCGCAAACCCGAATGGTAACGGATTCCATCGCGGTGGGTTTGTTCGGAACCGGAAATAACTACGTTGGCAGCACCCCCAACGCGCTGGCTCTCGATTCGGCAAACACGACGCTGTACGTGGCCAATGGCCTGGACAACGCCATTGCCGTGGTGCCGCTTGACAAACCGGCTGGTTCGGGCAGCCGCGTAGCTGGCTATATTCCCACTCAGGCCTACCCCGGTGGTTTGGTTCGGTTGGGGAATGAGCTGTTCGTAACGAACTTAGAATCGACCGGGGCGCGGGCTGCCAATCCGGTCGAGCAGGGTGGGCAGGGGCGCAATCCGCAGAACCGGCAAGTGGCCTACAACGCGCACCGCCAATTGGCTTCGGTGTCCATCATCCCTGTCCCAACTGATACCGAACTGACGGCCTACACCGAGCGCGTTCGGAAGGCGAGCCTACAATTTCGGCTCCAACTAACCGAGCAGTTGCCGCGTCCCAACCGCAAACCCCGGCCCGTACCGGAGCGTATTGGTGAGCCGTCGGTGTTCAAACACGTGGTGTATATCATTAAGGAAAACCGGACTTACGATCAGGTATTGGGCGACATGCCCGAAGGCCGGGGAATGCCGTCGCTCTGTATTTTTGGCGATAGTGTCACGCCCAATCAGCACCGGCTGGCGCGGGAGTTTTTGTTGTTGGACAACTACCACGTGTCGGGAAAATCGTCGGCGGAGGGGCATCACTGGGCCGATGCGGCCATGGTGACGGACTATACCGAGAAGAGCGTCAGGGCCTGGTTCCGGTCGTACCCGCATGTACTGTACGACGCACTGGTTTATAACAAAAACGGCCTGATCTGGAATAACGCCCTCGATCACGGCAAAACGGTGCGGATTTACGGCGAAGCCTGCACCTGTGAGTTCGACAAGAAACAGTATGACTGGCAAAAGCTCTACCAGATGCGGCAGGCGGGGCAACCGTTTTCGTTCACCAACACCACCACTATTTCGCGGGTGCGACCTATTCTGGCGATGGACTTTCCCGGTTGCGACGACGAAACGATCAGCGATCAGGCGCGGGCCGATGCCTTTATTCGTGAGTTGAACGAGGCTGCCGCCAAACCCGGCGACCAATGGCCGAACCTGTCGGTAATGTCCTTACCCAACGACCACACGGCGGGTATGAGTCCGAAATTTCCTACGCCCCGCGCGATGGTAGCCGACAATGATCTGGCCGTTGGGCGCATGGTGGAGGCCATTCAGAAAAGCCGCTTTGCCGACAGCACGGTGATTTTTATTACCGAAGACGATTCGCAAGCGGGTTGGGATCACGTGTCGGCTTACCGCACCACGGGCTTTGTCATCAGCCCTTACTCGCGGCTCCGGCGGACGATTTCGACCAATTACAACCAAACGTCGATGCTCCGAACGATTGAGCAGATTCTGGGCCTGCCGCCCATGAACGTGATCGACGCAACGGCCCGGCCCATGTTCGATTGTTTTACCAACCGGCCCGACGCGACTCCCTACATCGCCCTGCCCAACCAGGTTCCGCTGGACGAGATGAACAAGCCTCTGCGGGCCTTGCGAGGCCGGGCGTTGCAGTATGCCCGCGATTCGGCAGAGCAGGCCGAAGAAGGCATCGACACGGGCGAAGATGCCGTTACGAACCGGATTTTGTGGTTCTGGGCGCGGGGCAACGCACCGTATCCGGGCAGTCGGTAATGCCACCCTATTAAGAAAGACGAGTTAAAACGTTCTTAAACTACAAATTTTATAGGCTTTGTCCTATTGCTATTACTGAACCACCTACTACATTTGTAATGGTTTCAACTGTAAATCTATCCATGAAACGGCTGCTTGGCTTTTCGATGTTGCTGCTGCTACTGTACCATTCGCTGGGGGGCGTTCTTATTTCCCTCGGCTCGTGGTGGCAGGATCAGCACGATTTGACGGAACGGCTGACGGTTTACCGTTCTGTGGATAGCATGGTTGAGTTCCAGATTCCGCTCGACGGGCCGCACGACCCCGCCGTGCTGAACGAGGCCACCAAAGAAGGCTTCACTTATATAGATCATTATTACGACGTGGTCAGCGTTGAAATTCGCGACAACATTCTGTTTATTAGCGGCTTAGAAAACAAAATAGGTTCGTTCTGGCAGCGTGACCTGCTCTCGTTCCTGAAAGATACCGTCAATACTGACTCCAATTCGAGTCGTAAATCGAGCCGATGGCTCAAACTCCTGCTGAACGATTATACCCTCAACAGCCGGACTGTTCTCCATTTTTTCCTGTATGACTGGTTCAGCGATGTTCGGATTCCCGACGCGCCTGTCCTGCTTCTTCGCCGGGCCCTGCCGGTATTCTCTCCCCCGCCCGAAGTTTAGTTTACAGCCTGATATTGGCCTAATCTATTAGGCTCAGATTCATCTATTTTACGCTTTGTCGCGTCTTGTTGTGCCATCCGGGAAGGTATGCCACAGGACACGACAAAGCGAACTGTAAATCGAACTTTCCAATGAAATCATTTATACCTGGCGTGGGGCTATTGGTCTTTTGCCTGATTACCAGCATACCGGCCTTTGCCCAGATGCCGCACGACGCTATTTACATGCCCAAAAAGTCGGTGTGTATTGCCGGGATTTATGGCAAAAGCACCTGGACAACCTATTGGGAAGGTTCGCTGAAACGCGAGAACCTGAATATTGGCGAACACACCACGCAGATGGTGTCGCTGATGCCCGCCATCGGGGTATCTAACCGGGTGAACCTGATTCTGAATCTGCCCTACATCTGGACAAGCACCTCGGCAGGCAACCTTATGGGTCAAAAAGGCGTACAGGATTTGTCGGGCTGGCTGAAAGCCAAATTAGTTGAACGAGAGGGACTTTCGCTGCATGGTGTGGTGGGTGGTTCGGTTCCGATGACCAACTACGTGCCGGATTTTCTGCCCATGTCGATTGGTCTTCGCGCCCGCACCGCAATGGGTCGCCTGATCGTGAGTTACACCCACCCACAAACGGGGGTATATCTCACGATTCATGGTTCCTACACCTGGCGCAGCAACATCCAAATCGACCGCGATGCGTATCAGGCCGACGGACGAATGTATAACACCAATGAAGTGAAGGTGCCGCACGGCTCCGACGCGGCCGTTCGGATGGGTGTGGTTCGGCGGAAGTGGCAACTGGAAGCCTTTGGTGAGCGCATGGCTAACCTTAGTGGCGATAACATTCGCCGGAACGATATGCCGTTCCCGACCAACAACATGCAGGCTACCACAGTCGGTTTCTACGGCAAGTTTCAGCCCCGGCAGATCGGCGTGAATGCCCGCTTCGGTAAGGTGATCGACGGCCTCAACATGGGCCAAAGTACCAGTTATTCAATAGGATTGTTGTACCAAATTGGCGGGCTATAATCCTGACACCCTCCGGGGTTTAACGAACTGACAACAATGAAATCAATACATAAAATACGCCTGATTACCAGTCTGACTATTGCTGCGTCGGTAGTCCTGGTTGGTTGTGATAAAACCATTGACGAAGCGCAGCGGGTGGCCTATGTCCCCGCCAGCCTCGACGACAAAGCCGGGACGTGGAAAACGTATCTGGCCACTCCCACCGGTGTTACGCTGGCGGCTCCCCTTTCGACTACCTCGGCTGAGTATGCGGCTGAGTTGGCCAACCTGAAATCGGTATCGACCAGCCCGAGCCGCGAGCAGCAGGAAGCCGTGGTTTATTGGGGTGCTGGAGCCGCTTATCGCTGGAACGAGATTGCCCGCGAACTGGCCGCTCGTTACAACCTGGCTCCTGCTGCCAATGCCGCCGGTGTTTATCCGGTGCCCAACGCGGCAGACCCCACGGCAGATCCCAAATTTCCGTTTGCCAACCCGCCCTACACAGCGCGGATGTTGGCTCACCTGAGCGTGGCTCAGTATGATGCACTGGTAGCCGCCTGGACGTTTAAGTACACGTATAAGCGGACGGCACCATCCAAAGTCGATGCCACAGTTCGGGCGGCTTTGCCCGTGTCGGCTCTGCCTACGTACCCCTCCGAAGATGCGGTGGTGGCGGCTGCTTCGGCAGTGGTGCTCAAGGCGATGTTCCCCGGCGAGGTGGCCTTTATCGACTCAAAAGCCGCCGAACACCGCGCCAGCCGACTGTGGGCAGGCATGAACGTGGAGAGTGATATTCTGGCAGGTACTTATTTGGGCAATCTGGTTGCGGCCAACGTAATGGCCCGTGCCCGCGCCGATGGGATGGGTGCCGCCAACAACCAAACGCTCACGGCCGGGATGATAACAGCCGCCAAAGAACGCGGCCAGACGGATGTCTGGATAAGTCAGGAATCACCCGCCCGTCCGCCCATGCTGCCCAACTACGGGGCCGTTCAACTCTGGAATTTCGACCGGGCCACGCTGGTAAAGTTGCGTCCCGGCGCGGCTCCGTTGCCTGGTTCAGATCAGTTCAAAAAAGAGTTGGCCGAGTTGCAGGATATTAACAAAAACCAAACCCGCGAGCAAGCCCGTATTGCCAGCTACTGGGCCGACGGGGCTGGTAGCTACACCCCTCCCGGCCACTGGAACCGCACAGCCGCCAATGCCGCCCACGAGGCTAAATACAGCGAGGTTCGCATGGCCCGGATGTTTGCTTTAGTGGCCACAACACTGGAAGATGCCGGTGTTTGCTGCTGGGAAACAAAGTTTTATTATTACACCCCCCGTCCCCAGCAGTTTGGCGTGAAAACATCCGTGGGCTTGCCTAACTTCCCCGGCTATACGTCGGGCCACTCCACGTTTTCGGGAGCAGCCGCAGCGGTGTTGAGCAGCATTTTCCCGGAGCGGGCCGACGAGTTTAACGCACTTGCCAAAGAAGCCTCAGAATCAAGGGTTTATGGCATGATTCACTTCCGGTCGGATTGCGAATCGGGGCTGGTATGTGGCAAAAACATTGGCAGCTACGCCGTAGCGCGGGGCAAAGCCGACGGATCGGGACTGTAATTATTGAGTGATTAGGCGAATGAGTGCAAAGCTCCTCCAGAAGAACAACGCTTTGACGGCTTCATGGGCCAATACGAAAACGGCGGTGGTCTTTTTCAACGCCCGCAACAGCCGGAAAACGGGCTGGGCAGCCACTAACCACCACGCAGGCTTACCAGGAGTTTTTGCGCTCATGGCGTTCATTTCATTTGAAATAAACCGGGCTCAAAAAAGTTTATTGTAGTTTATTTAATTGAAAATCAGTATGTTGCGGTCGTTACATGAATAGTTCCTGGTTTCTGGCATAAAGGTTGTGGGGAAGGCGAAATAGGTTATCTACCCTATATCGATTTTCCGATGAACTACGTCTGCCGCCTATCGAGATCGCTTAACTGCTGGGGCATTGCCCTGCTTCTGTTTGGGCTAATCAGCACCAGTTTCGCTCAGACCATTACCGGAACCGTTTTCCGTGATGTCAACGCCGATGGTGCCTATTCGGCTATTCCCGCGTCGGGCACCTATGCCTATGGTGAACCCGGTTTGGCTGGTGTCGAAGTGCGCGTTTTTAACGCAGCGGGGGCCAACGTCACCGATGGCTCGGTTCAGCTTTCCAGCGCAACGGGTTCATACACCATTACTCCGTCGGCAGCAGGCCCCTATCGGGTTGAATTTACGATTCCTGCCAGTCTGAATTCCTTTTTCAGTGGAGCAGTAGGCAGTGGTTCCAAAACATCCGTCCAGTTTGTGGCCCCGGCACCCGCCACCGCCAGTTTCGGAGTCAACTATCCCCGCGATTATTGCCAAAGCAGCCCCTCCCTCCTTGTGCCCTGTTTTGTGAGTGGCGATCCGCTGGCAACGGGCAGCACTGTGGCCAACGAAAAAGCAATTGTCAGCGTACCCTACACCGCCATCAACTCCACCCCCACGCCCATTGGGCTGGCCTCCATGTTGCAGGTAGGCAGCGTTTGGGGGTCTGTTTATCAGCGGTCGTCTCAAAAGTTATTCTCGTCGGCCTTCCTGAAACGGCACTCCGGTTTAGGAAGACTCGGTCTGGGCGGTATCTACGTAACAAACGTTACGAGTTCACCCAGCAGTGCCACCTACGTGAACCTGGAAACAGTAGGCATTAACCTGGGAACGAGTACGTTAGGCACGCGAACGCTGCCCGCCAGTGGCCTCGTATCGAGCAGCGATCCGGCTGCTTTCTCGCTGGTTGGCAAAGTTGGTTTGGGCGATATGGCCCTCTCCGACGATGAGAGCAAGCTGTTTGTGGTCGATTTGTTCAACAGACAGCTTCTGGTACTTAACATTGGTAACCCGGCTAAAGCCAGCCTGACAGCGGCTGATTTACAGACCATTGCCATTCCGGCCCCAAATTGTACGGATGGGGTGGCCCGGCCTTTCGGCATCACCGTTTATCGGGGTAAAGCCTATGTAGGGGTGGTTTGCACAGGCGAAAACAATGTGAACACGCCCCTGACCAATCTCAATGCGTATGTCTATGAAATGAACGTAGCGACGCTAACCTTTACCCCAACACCAATCATCACCATTCCCCTGAATTACACCAAAGGCTACGTTCACTCGACCTACCCCATATTGGGTAATACGTGGAATGCCTGGTCCGACAATTTTGCTGACTTCCGTACGAACAACGTGGCGGCTTTTGCGGTCAGAACGGCTTTGGCGCAGGCCCTGCTATCAGACATCACCTTCACCGATAATGGCGATATGGTGCTTGGCCTTATGGATCGTGCCGGGCATCAGTTAGGGTATAAGCAACGCCGACCAAACGACAACAGTGCCAACCCAACCTTATACAGTGGTTATATTGGGGGCGATATTCTGCGGGCGCGTTTCGATGGCACCCAATGGAATCTGGAAAGCAACGGGCAAGTGAGTTCACCGGCATCGGGTACTTTGTCTGGCTCCGGGGTGGGCAACGGACAGGGGCCGGACGGGGGCGAATTCTACGGCGAAGACGATTATCCCAATGATAACGCCACGGCTATCCACCAGGAAACCTTCCAGGGCGGCATGGCTGTCGTACCCGGCACCAACCAGATGGTAGCCACCGTAATGGACCCAATCAATGTGTTTTCGGGCGGGTTTAGCTGGTTCAACAATACGAATGGCAACAGCGACAAACGCTATCAGATCTATGTCTCGAACACGGCGGGCGACGTAACACTGGGCAAGGCTAATGGCTTAGGCATTATTTCAATTGCCTGTAACCCAGCCCCCATCCAGATTGGCAACCGAATCTGGAACGACCTCAATAACAACGGCACCCAGGATGCAGGCGAACCAGCGTTGGCGGGTATTCCTGTCGTGCTGAAAGGCCCCGGTTTGCCCCCGGCCGGAACCACCGTGACTTCCGGCACCAACGGCGAATATTATTTCTCGAACGCTACCGGCACCAACACAACCGGCTTTGTGTTTAGTCTGACCGGGTTAACCAGCGGGGGCAGTTATTCGCTGACGTTCCCGACCAGTGCATCGGCGGGAGTATTCACCCTCAGCACCAGACCCGATTCGGCCACCGGCACCAACGCCGATGCCATTGATACCGACCCTAACGCAGCCGGTATCGTTCGTTTCACGCTGGGGCTGGCTGGTCAGAATAATTTTTCCTTCGATGCCGCTTATACTTATGCCTCGATACCCATGCTCGACCTCGACAAGCAGGTGAGCCTATCGAAAGCGCGGGTGGGCGACCTGCTCACCTACACGGTCAGGCTGGCCAACAACAACCCTGTGGCCGCTTCCAACGTGGTTGTGCAGGATGTGATGAGCAGTGGTCTGATCTATATTGCGAACTCAGCCACCGTAACGGCAGGCAGTTTCACGCCCGGTATGCAGGGCGGCACCTGGGCCATTGCCAGTTTGCCGGGTAATACAACCGCTACACTGACTTATGTAGCGAGCGTAGCCACGGATGGCCTTGTGTATAATACGGCCACCATTCCGGGCGACGAAGCGAAAGTTTGCACCAGCATTCCGATTCAGGTTTGCAAAGGATCGCCCATTGCCTTTCAACTCGATGCACCTGCCGGCTTCACCCGCTACCAGTGGTATCTGACCACGGTTAATGGCACCACGCTCGTGTCTGACGTGACCTCGAACACGGCCAACGCAGTTCCCGCCAACAGCTACACGGCAACCAGACCGGGTGAATATCAAGTAATTACTGATGAAGGGGTTAGCGGCTCCTGCCCTGATTTATCGTGCTGTCCCGTGGTTATCGAAGAGGTCGAGATACCACCCTTTACCGCACAAATCCGCAACCCAACGTGTGCGGGCAACACCCCACAGCCCAACGGCCAAATCACGCTGGCCGGGTTAGGGGCTAATTCATCGCTGTATAGCTTCCGGGTCTCAACCGGCAGTACATTCGATGCCAACTTAGTCACGGTGGGCGGAATAGTACCCGCCAACGGTGTTATTACCACCATGTTGCCAGCCGGTAAACATACGATTCGGGTGAAGTTTACGCAGGGTTCACTCGACTGCTACCGCGATCTGACCGTAACGCTACCATCAGCCTGCGGTTGCC
>JAJAYX010000376.1 GCA_026785985.1 Rudanella sp.
GTTGAAGCCCGCGATATGGCCGTCGAAGCACGCGATGTGGCCATTGAAGCCCGCGATATGGCCGTCGAAGCCCGTGACGTAGCTGTTGAAGCCCGCGATACTGCGCTAAGAGTGGAAAAAAAGGCTGATATGACAGCGAATGCACTTGCAAAGTTGACAGTTGATGTTCAGAAAGGGTTTGCACAGGTTAATGAAAACTTCGCTCACGTCAATGGTCGGATTGACCAAATCAACGATCGTTTTGATGACCTGATGAGTTTCTTAAAAGAGAAACTCGGCTGAGAATTTTGTTTGTAAACCGATTTCTGGGGCCATAGTGGTTACTAACCGCTATGGCCCTTGTTCATAAATTAGCTTCCAGCCAACAATCCCGTTCACGCTTGCGTTGTATTATTTTCCGAAACATAACATGAACAAACCCCTCCTTTCGCTTGCCGGGTTTATTTTAACTGCCTGTTTCAGTGTAGCTTTTGCCCAGCCAACCGCCACAATCCGGCCTGATACGGTGAAGGCAGGCCCATACGATATGGGCAAAATGTGGACGTTCGATAATCCGCCCAAAGACTATTTTAAACAGACGTACAACTTCACGCCCGACAACAAATGGTTTGAGGAGGTTCGGCTGGCTTCACTTCGATTCGCCGATTATTGCTCGGCCTCATTTGTATCGGCTAATGGGCTGGTAATGACCAATCACCACTGCGCCCGCGAGTCAGGAACGGGAGTAGCCCGCAAAGGCGAAGACCTGAATAACAACGGTTTTTTTGCCAAAACTCCCGCCGAAGAACGCAAAGTGGCGGGCTTATTCGTGGATCAGTTGGTGCAGATTGTCGATATTACCAAACGGGTTCAGGATGCAGTAACAGCCGCTGACACCGAAGCGTCGCGGTTCCCCGCCGGGACTCAGCCCGAAACGGCTCAGTTGCAGGCTCGCGAGCGGGCATTTGAAGCCATCAAACAAGAATATGCCAGCCGAGATGGTTTCAAAGGACTTGAATTGCAGACGATTACGTTTTATGATGGCGGCCGCTACGCGCTGTATGGCTTCAAACGCTATACCGATGTCCGGCTGGTGTTCATGCCCGAACTTCAACTTGGTTTCTTCGGTGG
This sequence comes from Rudanella sp., assembly GCA_026785985.1. GTDB lineage: Bacteria > Bacteroidota > Bacteroidia > Cytophagales > Spirosomataceae > Rudanella. The sequence continues at coordinate 1,111 of JAJAYX010000376.1, forward strand.
CGACCCCGACAACTTCACCTATCCCCGCTACGCGCTGGATTGCTCATTTTTTCGGGTTTATGACAACAATAAACCCCTTAAAACCACGCACTTCTTCAAGTTTAACACCAACGGTATTCGCGAGGGCGAACCCATTTTTGTGACCGGAAACCCCGGCAGCACCGAACGCCTGAAAACCGTTGCCGAACTGGAATATGATCGTGACTTCCGGTTGCCCTACATTACAACCCTACTTCGGGGCCGCTCCAATGCGTTGCAAGCCTATAATGCGACGGCAAAAAGCGACAGCATTCTGAATGAAATTTTTGGTTTCGAGAATAGCCTCAAAGCCATTGGCGGGCAACTCGCTGGTTTGCGCGATCCCTATTTACTGGCCCGCAAAGCGGCTTTCGAGAAACAGTTTAAAGCCGAAGCCGAAAAGAAAAATATCTCTACTCAAACGTGGGACGACCTGGCCACCACCACCGCTGACCTGCGTAAGGTATTCAACGACAACACTTATCTCGCTCCCAACCCACTGTTGAAAGGCGAGGTGTTGTCGTTTGCGCAAAACCTGACCCAATATGGCGAGTTGGTTACGAGTCGACCACAAGCAGCCGAACAAGCCCGGGCACTGATGGTGGCGCCAACCCTCAAAAGCCGCTCGTTAGAAGAGGCCTATCTAACCGCTCACCTCACCGAAGTGCAAGCTGCATTAGGTGCCAATGACCCCTACGTTCAGGCCGCTTTGAGTGGCAAAACCCCCAAAGAAGCGGCTGCTTACCTGCTCATTAACACGAAGTTACTCGACAAAAACTACGTGAATGACCTCGTCACACGCGGGGGCGGAATCACCTCCGACAGCGACCCGATGCTGGTGGTAGCCCGTGCGTCAATGAGCCGGTTTATGGCTGCGAGTCGGCAGGTGCGGCCCTTGCAACAACGTCAGGATGTGTTGCGAAGTCAGCTTGGACGATATTTGTATGATGTCTATGGAACGGCTGTGCCACCCGATGCCACATTTTCGCTGCGCATCAACGACGGCGTAGTGAAAGGGTATGCGTATAATGGAACTGTGGCCCCTATCGTCACCACGTTTGCAGGACTTTATGACCGGAGTTATTCGTTTGGCAACAAAGACCCCTGGAAACTACCAGCCCGCTGGAATAACCCGCCTGCCAACTTGCTCCGACAGCCTATGTGCTTTGTCTCGACTAACGACATTATTGGCGGTAACTCCGGCAGCCCCATGATTAATAAAAACCGGGAGGCCGTTGGGTTGGTTTTTGATGGAAATATGGAAAGCTTGCCCGGTTCGTTCATTTTTGTGCCCGATGCCAACCGGAGTATTTCAGTCCATGCCGGTGGTATAGTTGCTGCCATGCGCTATATCTACAAAGCCGACCGATTGGTGAAAGAACTGATAATGGGGCAATAGATGCCTCTTTATAAAAACCTTTCAATAATAAATTGCATTTAAGCTGTACTATTTAGCTTCGATTGCGTATTTTGTGCTGAATTTCATCCCTTTGCCTTCATATGAATAAGTGCGTGTTTCTTGACCGAGATGGTGTTTTAAATGAAGATCGGACTGACTATGTGTATCGGACCGAAGATATGGTTATCCCTGAAGGGGTGGCCGAGGGATTGCAGATGCTCAAAAAAGCGGGTTATATGCTGATCGTAGTCACCAATCAGGCAGGAATTGCAAAAGGTCTTTATACCCGCGACGATGTGATGCGGTGTTACAAGTATTTACAGGATCATTGCGGTAATGTGCTGGACGATATTTACTATTGTCCCCATCACCCCGACTACGATTCCCGCTCATTGCTTCGGAAGCCCGATTCGCTAATGCTCGAAAAAGCCATTGCCAAGTACAACATCGACCCCCAACATTCGTGGATGTTTGGTGATGCCCTGCGCGACATGCAGGCTGGTCGGCGGGTGGGTGTTCGCACGATGCGGATTAAACCAAATCTGACTCAATCACCCCACGAAGATAAACTCGCTGTTGATCTGCTTGAGGCCAGTCGATTTGTGTTGGAACAAGTATGAGTAAGGTAGGATTTGTAATCTGCCGTAAGATGTTTCTCCCGGCGGATTACAAATTCCACCTTGACTCACACCCGCGATACTGGAGCAGCAGGTTTTTGAACGCTGCCATAGGCCGGACAAGCTCCTCTGCGAGCACACGAACTCATGGTCAGAATGGCCAGCAGGCCAGCAATGGTGAGTACCTTTTTCATCGTATTGCGGTTAATCTTTATCTACTAATTCTAGTTCCTGTTCTTCCGTGCGGTCGGCTTCTTCCGAGGCTTCCAACTCTGTTTGGCCCGGTTCGGCGGAGGAGTAGCCCAAAATTTTGAGCATCACCTCGCTGTTTTGTTCCGGCGCAAACAGGCGCGTTCGCAGGTTGCCGTCTTCATCTTTGTCTACAATAACGTGTTGCGGGGCTGGAATCAAACAATGCTGAATCCCGCCGTAACCACCCAAGGACTCCTGATAGGCCCCGGTATGGAAAAACCCAACATACTGCCGTTCGGCTTCCTGCTCAAAAATAGGCAAATACAAGTCGGCACTGTGGGCTTCGGTATTATAAAAATCGTGGGAATCACACGTCAGGCCGCCGAGGTTCACTTTCTGGTACGGATTGTCCCAGTTGTTCACGGCCAGCATGATGTATTTCTGCCCCAAACCCCACGAATCGGGCAATTGGGTAATAAACGAACCATCGATCATGTACCATAACTCCTTGTCGTTTTGGAGTTTCTGGTCAATAACTTCATATACAACGGCTCCACTCTCTCCAACCGTATAACTACCAAACTCCGTGAAGATGTGAGGCACCGGCACACTGCTTTTGTTACAGATCCACTGAATACTTTCCACGATCTGATCGATCATAGCCTGGTAGTCATACGTGAATTGAAATGAGGTCTGAATCGGCAACCCACCACCAATATCGATGGAGTCGAGATCGGGGCAAATTTTCTGAAGTTCACAGTACTTATACATGAACCGGCTCAACTCACTCCAATAATACGCGCTGTCTTTAATGCCCGTATTGATGAAGAAATGCAGCATTTTCAGTTTGAATTTGCTGCTGTGTTGAATTTTGCTCCGATACAACTCGTTCACGTCGCTGTAGCGAATCCCTAGCCGCGAGGTATAGAACTCGAAGTTCGGTTCTTCGTCTGTAGCAATCCGAATGCCAAAGTTTACTGTCTCCGCCGAAATGCCATGCTCATAAGCCTCAATTTCTTTGAGGTTGTCCAGAATTGGCATTACGTTGAACCCATCATTAATGAGTTCGCGCAGGTATTGGGTGTAAAGCGGGCGTTTATACCCGTTGGCGATAATGTACATGCTTTTGCTCACCTTGCCCAGCCGGTGCAGTTCCCGGATAATTGTGATATCGTAGGCAGAGGACGTTTCGTGGTGAAACCCGTTTTTGAGGGCCTCTTCAA
>JAJAYX010000377.1 GCA_026785985.1 Rudanella sp.
ATATTGCTGTTGGCTATGCGCAGTCAGCGATTAGCTGTGCGTTCTGCACATAGTCAGTGAGACTGGCCATGTACCATATGCTATTCGCCGGTTCAATGTCGGGCTTGGTATCAATGCTGGCTGAATCAAGTGATTATCGTAGCACGTTCTGGACGGGATGTGTTACAATAATCACTACATTATCTTTGGCGGGCTACTTAACTACTTAACATGAGTTCGGGCACGGGCCAGCTCCCAGTTGCTCGTCACCGGATTGAATTCACAGAGACTATTTAATGAAATTGAATGAGAAGTGGCTTTTTTTGAGCTTCGGTTTCCCACCAACAGAAAAAAACAAGGCAAAATAGACCCATATAAGGAAATTTCATTTCTGAGGAATCAAAGGAGGGGTTTAGTTTTCGTTTCGTCAAGGGGACAGCTTTATACCTTGTACTTTCGGTAGAGCTCTCCCCAGGGTTCCCGCATGACGCGAGAACGCAATTGATTGGCAGCGAAATTCTCCACAAACTCCTCTTTTTGCGGATTCCAGTTCAAATCCTGGTTGAGCAACAAGGCAATGTTCCCCAGATGAGCAATGCTGACCGAACGATGGCCGATTTCCGCTGGGGCTGCCGTCGGTTGCCGGGAAATCACACAGTCAATGAAGTTGCGGTAGTGATTTTCACTTTTATACAGGTGGATTTCCTGCTCGCCAATTACCGTGCTGTCGATCTTTTCGGGAGTCACCTTGTAACTGCCTCTCGACACCCAGATGTTCCCTTCCGAACCGTGAAACGTAATGCCACGGGGTGCACGGGATACATCCGACCCCACAATCAATTTAACGCCGTTTTCGTATATACACTCAAAATAGAATTCCACCGCCGTATTCCAGACCGGATCTTTTGACCACGTCACCCTGGGGTTCTTGATTTCCACCGGACCGGTATGATCCGTACCCATTCCCCACTGGGCAATGTCCAGATGATGCGCTCCCCAATCCGTTACCATACCTCCCGAATAGTCCAGATTCCACCTAAAGTTAACATGGGTTCGCGCTGGACAGTACGGAGCCTGGGGGGCTGGGCCCAGCCAGGTTTGGTAATCAAAATCCTTGGGAACAGGAGTTGTAGCTGTCAAATGGCCTGTTTTACCAAAATCAGGTGTGCCTCCGGGTAAGCCGCAAACTACCTTTTCCAAGTTGCCGATTCGACCATTCCGAACCAATTCGCAGGCCCGCAGAAACTCGGGTCCCGATCGTTGCTGACTACCTGTTTGAAAAACAACCCCGTATTTCTTTACGGCATCACTCATAGCCCGGCCTTCCGAGATCGTAAGCGACAGCGGTTTTTGACAGTACATCGCTTTGCCTGCCCGGGCCGCCATCAACACCGGTATGGAATGCCAGTGGTCCGGTGTCAGCACGGCTACCGCGTCGATATCTTTACGATTAATAACTTCTCTGAAATCAAGGTATCCCTTGGTCGATTTGTACGATTTGTTATTCTCCTTACTGTAAAAATCATTAACCAACTCCATGATGTACTCACGACCGCCAACCCGTCCGTCCCAGTAACCCGTGCTTTTCTTATTGAGGTCGCAAATGGTGGTTATTTGTACCCGCTTGTCGGGGAGGAAACCTTTTACGTCATTTTCGGCCTGATTGCCCGCTCCGATAAAGGCTAGATTTATTCGATCTGACGGACTCACAAATCCGTTTTTCCCAAGGGCCGAAGCGGGAATTAACGTAGGGAGCGCTATGGCCGAGGTTACACCGCCAGCGGCATTTCTAATAAATGCTCTTCTTTTCATGTTCATGTATTATTTCTGATCAAGGGTTGGGATGAAATTCAAAACCTGTTAATATCCGGCATACTGTCCACTTTTAAGCATTTCCGGGTTGCTATCCATGACAGAGTAATTTTAGAGTTCGCACGGCACAGGCCGCCCTGCCCAAAATTACCAGACCGATTCCTGTTTCTCATGAAACGTTAGACAACCACTGAACAACCAGGTAGCTCTTTACGGCAACGCAAAAGCCACGTACCGATCCCCCGACTTCGTTTTGAGTTTGCCGCCCCCGCAGGCAATCACCACGTATTGCTTGCCATGGACAGAATAGGTACTCGGCGAAGCATACCCGGCAGCGGGCAGTTTGGCCCGCCAGAGTTCACGACCTGTTTTTCTCTCGAAAGCCCGGATCAGCTCGTCGCGCGAGGAGGCAATGAAGAGCAACCCACCCGCCGTGACGGCCGGGGCACCATAATTGTCGGTGCCCGTCGGGGGCAGGCCCTTGGCTACCAGTTCGGGGTACTCCCCCAGCGGCACTTGCCAACGGTGCTCGCCCGTATTCAGGTCGATCGCCGTTAGCGTGCCCCAGGGTGGGCGGCTCACGGGGTACCCAGCCCGGTCGTACCAGCGGGTAAACCCGGTGTGGTGGTAGGGCGCGGTGTTCAGGCCCGCCTTGCCGGCCCTGGAGACGGACGTCGTTTTGCCGAATAAAAAATCCACGATGGCCTTGCGCTCGGCTTCCTTCAGGTGAGTGAAGGCAGGCATCATGCCCTGGCCTTTGGCCAGTACCTGGACCACCGGCGTCTCGTTGCGTTTTTGGGAAATGCCCATCAGGCCCGGATTGCTACCGTCGTGAGAGCCTTCGCGGTTTTGGCCATGGCAGGCGGCACAGTGGGTTTGGTAGAGCTGGCTACCGGTGCGCTCAACGGCCGGGGCTGAGGCCAAACCGGCGGGGGTCGGAACCAGCGCCATGGTGACCGGAATTTGCTTGGCCGGAACGTACATGACACCCGCTTCGTCCACTGCTGCCCCGCCCCACTGCGCCCCAGCGTCGGTGCCGGGGAAAAACACGGTACGGTTGGGACTCAGGGGAAGAGGAATAAACTCCTTACCCGATTGCCAGCGCCGGAGCTGGGCCAGCACCGTGTCGCGGTCGGTGACAAAGTCGTTCAGATCGCTTTCCGAAAACGATTGCCGGGTAAAAGGCGCGGGTTTGAGGGGAAACGGCTGGGTGGGCCAGGCTTTTTCCCCCGGAACGGTGGAAGTGGGCATGGGTCGTTCCTCAATCGCAAACAGCGGCTGACCCGTGACCCGGTCGAAGACAAAGAGGAAACCTTGTTTGGATAAAACCGATACGGCATCCACCTTTTTGCCGGCATGAACGAGGGTGAATAAGTTGGGCGGAGCCGGAATATCGCGGTCCCAGATGTCATGGTGGACCGTCTGAAAATGCCAGCGTCGCTTGCCCGTGGCCGCGTCGAGGGCTACCAGGCTGTTGGCGAACAGGTTCTGTCCGGGCCGGGTACTGCCGTATAAATCGAAGGCCGATGCCCCCGTGGGCACGTACACGATGCCCCGTTGCCGGTCGATGGCCATACCCATCCAGTTGTTGGCACCCCCGAAGTTGAGGTGGCCGTCTTTGGGCCAGGTGTCGGCCCCATACTCGCCGGGGTGTGGAATGGTGTGGAAGGTCCAGACGAGCCGACCCGTGCGCAGGTCGTAGGCGCGCACGTGGCCGGGCAGGGCCGGGGCGATCTCCGAGACCCGGTGGCCCATGATGAGCAGATTTTTATACACCACGCCTGGCGTGTTGCTCACCACGTACTCGTCGGCTCCGGGGCGGGCGAGCCCATCTTTTAAGTCCACTTTTCCGCCTTTCCCAAAACTGACCACCGGATTTCCCGTACGGGCGTCGAGGGCGTAGAGCTGCGAGCCGTAGGCGAAGAAAATCCGGGTTTGTCGCCCATCGGCCCAGTAGGTCACGCCCCGGCTATTCATGGCGAAGGTATCGTCGGTGAAGGCCGTTTTCCAAAGCTCCTTGCCCGTGGCCGCGTCGAGGGCAAATGCCTGCGAGCCCGCCGAAACCCCGTAGAGCACACCGCCGATGATGAGCGGGTTACACTGAATCTGGGTGTTGTTTCTGAGCGTATCGACTCCGCCCGACGCATATTCCCAGGCGACCTGCAAGCGGGCCACGTTGGTGGCATTTAACTGGGTGAGGGGCGAAAAATGGTTGCGATCTGGCCCGCCGTTATATTCGGGCCAGTCGGTGTTGGCGGGTTTTTCGGTCAGGCTGAGCAGGCCAACGGTCAGCAGTAAGGCTGGGTAGGTGAAATGTTTCATGAGATGGTTTGGCGGAAAGTACAAATAAGCACAAAATGGCCGGAAGTTGGTGTGATCACTGGGCTTAGGGGGCTCAGGGACACCAAAAAATCCTGACAGCGTTCCCGTATGCTACTGATTAGAGTTGACAGATACTAAAACAATCAGGAGTATTATGATGTATCTGCCAGTGAAGTTGAGCGATTACAGCGTGAGCCTATTTCATCTAACTGAGCTGTAGAGAAAGAATAGCCCTTTATAGCAGTACGCTGTGCTGATGAAATCATATTGAGATCCTGTGAACGAAGAAAACACCCTATGCATGGCCATGTGTAGGGCATTTTCTTACTGTACTGCCGTATTCACCTGTTAAAATCGGTACGATTTTGCAAGTGCCGCCTGTATAATTAGACGGAAGCTTCTTTTGCTTTCATCGCTTTCTTCACCCGTTGAACTGTGTCGGTGGATATTTGGCGAATGGCCGCAATCTGACGAATGCTTAGTTTTTTCTTCAAATCCTTGACAACTAATGGATAGTTAGCCACTAAATCTTCATTTGTTTTAACCGTGCCTTTAGGGCGGCCCAACTGTTTGCCTCGCCGTCGCGCTTCGGCCAATCCCGAGAGAATGCGTTCTGAAAGCCGCTCGGTTTCCATCGCATCAATTTCGATCATTACGGCGATTACAATGCTGGCCACCGGGTTCCGTTTCCCATTGGCCAGCAGCGTTTCTAACCCCAAATTGTGGGCATAAATAGACACACCCGCTTCTGTAATAGCCTCCATCAAAGCCGGTGTCTCGCTCCGTCGTCGGCCCAAGGGGAAAACTCGGTCACCAGTACTTTTTGAATAGTTTTTGTACGGCATAACTTGAGCAAGTTTTCTAATTCGGGCCGGTCTACGTTGCTCCGTTTCGTGGCACTGCCCGTTTCATGGATGACGTGAGTAATCACGTACCCTTGCCGTTTAGCATATGCGGTCAGGTCTGACACCTGCCGGGAATAGTCCTGTTCTTTCGTGGAGACACGCACGAAAAGGGCGACTGAAATTAGGGTCGTTGGGGCTTGCATGACAGCAAGTTACGCTAAAATACCAATCATTAATTCGTAAAGCTTGGAATAGTGTTCTATTCCGTTAGGCTTGTTTAAGGCGTATCTTTACGCCCGACTATGGCTGAAACCCAACTTATTGAATACAAAGAAAGCTGGCGAGATGAATACCTGAAATGGATCGCCGGATTTGCCAATGCTCAGGGCGGAACCTTACTTATTGGTGTTGATGATAAAGGTCAGGTTCTTGGGGTCGAGAATGCCAAACGGCTTCTGGAAGACCTTCCTAACAAGATTCAAAATACGTTAGGAATTGTTTCAGATGTCAACCTGCTGGAGCAGGATGGTAGAACCTACATCGAGATCGTTACGCTCCCCTATGAAATGCCGGTAGCCTACCATGGAGAGTACCATTTCCGCAGTGGCAGCACTAAACAGGTACTCAAGGGTAATGCCTTACAACAGTTCTTGCTTAAACGACTGGGCAAAACGTATGATGATGTCGTTGAACCGAAGGCTACTCTCAACGATTTGGATGGGGAGTCGATTCGTGCCTATCAACAACGGGGGGTTGAGCGGCAACGCCTGGCCGTTGACCAGACGCAGCAGATCGACTTAGCCTCTTTTTTAGATAACCTCAATCTAACGGATACAGATGGCAGCCTGAAGCGGGCAGCCCTGATTTTGTTTGGCAAACAGCCGATGCGTTACATCCTGAGCGCACATATCAAGGTTGGTCGTTTCGGTAAGGACGCTACCGATTTGAAGTTCCAGGACGAACTGACTGGCGATGGTTTCGGTCTGGCCGAACGCACTCTTCAACTGCTGGATAGCAAGTACCTGCCCGGTTATGTATCTTATCAAGGCTTGTACCGTCAGGAGCGGTTGCCCTACCCACCTGAAGCCATCCGGGAAGCTCTGCTCAATGCCATTATGCATAAGGACTATTTCGGTGGTCCCATCTTTGTGTGGGTGTATGACGACCGGCTGGTCTTTTTCAACGAAGGTTCTCTGATCGAGGGGCTAACAACGGCGGATTTGCAAAAGCCGCATACCTCCCGTCGCCGTAATCCAACACTGGCTATGGCCATGTTCCGGGGCGGTCTGGTCGAAACCTGGGGTCGCGGCACACTCAAGATGATTGCGGAATGTCGGGGATGGGGCTTACCCGATCCCTTGTTTGAGGATAAACAAGGCGGAATTTGGGTAACGTTTTTCGCTGACCGCTATCAGGATGAGTTGTTGAGACAAGCTGGCCTACATGACCGGCAAGTCAAGGCAGTGCAATATGCCAAGCAACAGGGCCGCATTACAAATAGTGATTATCAGCGGATCAATTCATGTTCGCGCAACACGGCAAGTGCCGATCTGAAAGAACTAACTCAGTTGGGCTGGCTTAAGCAAGTGGGGACTAAAGGATCAAGTTCATTCTACATCTTGCCTTGAATCGGAGTTGCACATGTTGCACAGCAGTTGCACAGCAGTTGCACAGTCCGATAAAAGATCGTACCGATTTAATCACTGGGTTATTTCAGTACAGCGGTTCGAGAAAACAGTTCTTTTTTACCGGTTAGGCAGCCAAACCTCAAACTGACTCCCGTGTCCTACTTGACTATTTAAGCTAATTTTTCCTTGGTGTAAGGCGATAATTTGCCAACAAATAGCCAACCCAATACCAAAACCCTCATACTTCATGGCTTCATTCGAACGATAAAACGGCTCGAAAATGGATACCTGTTCGTTCGCCGGGATACCAATACCTTGGTCACTCACCGTCAGTCGACATCCCCTCGATTCCGCTGAAATACAAACGTCCGCCCGATGGTCTGGGGAGTACTTACAAGCATTATCAACTAAATTCAGGATCACGCGCTGCAACAGGCCTTCATTGCCTTCCACAAGGGTATGCGAACCTACAGAAGGAAGCTGGTCATACCGAACGTCAATGCGATAAGCGGGATGTTGGCGGATCAACTCTTCCTGAGCAGCGAATACGACTTCATCCAGGCGTACCGGGCCAAAATCTGTCTGACTGGCCTGCTCCATGGTACGGGCCAGAAACAAAAGACTGTTAATAAGCGCAATCAACCGGTCAGTATCCGTTTCAAGATTGATCAGCATGACCTGGTCTGCTTCGGCTGAGCGGGGCAAGCTACGCCCTAACTGAATCTCCGATTTAAGGGCTGCCAAGGGAGTACGCAATTCATGGCTGGCGTGCGAAACGAAGCTGCGCTGCCGCTCAAAAGCGGCTTCAAGGCGGTTCAACATGGCATTGAAATGGATAGCCAACTGATCAATTTCGTCCCGACGGGGACCTTCGTCCAGACGCTGCCGCAGGTTACGGGC
>JAJAYX010000378.1 GCA_026785985.1 Rudanella sp.
AGTCAGCGTTACGCTAAGAAAATCAAGAATTTTTTGGTTTTACAGATAAAAACAGTACGGATATAGTTTTGTTTAAAGTTCAAGCCAAAAAATTAAACAATGACTAAGAAAGAATAATGTTTGAAAGCCGAGTAGCCAGGGGGCCAGCCGGTTTTCTTTCCTGAACGGCAGAGAAAACCAAACGCTGAACAACACTAGTGAAATAATCCACCAGGCCCAATAGTTTTGGGAAGGAACTGGTTGACCAAACCAGGTCCAGAAATCTAGACGAACTGCCACCGGCTCAATGCAGTAATCCAGCAAAACCATCATGATGGCTGCAGTTAAAACTTTTAACGACACCGGGATCTGTAGTTTATCGCTCACCGAGCCGCAGCAATAAGCCAACATCAACCAGTTAGGACCAATAACGGGTGGTACTCCCCACACATGAGGGCCAAGTCCGGACCCATATTCATACTGACCAAAAATTAGCCCTGTCTGTACGCCGATCACTTCGACACCGTAGCCGACGAGCATGGCTAAAAATGCAAAACCAACGAAAGTAGGTCGCCAGTCCTGATGATAAAAAAGCAGCAAAGCCAGTGAAATAGCCAGATTCAAAGGGGAGATTAGCTCAAAAAAGGGAGCCAGCGTTGGCAATTGTAAGCCAACAACACCAGTCGTGTAGGCAAGAGCCATCACCTTGACAATGCGATGATGGGTTTGTTCGGTTACAGAAATAGTTGGGAACATACGTGGATAACTACGTGCTCAACAGCAAGGTTGGCCAAAATACCATAAAAAAAGCCCCAACTTTCGAGGGGGCTTCTCAGCGGGGTGAAAGACGGGGCTCGAACCCGCGACCTCCGGAACCACAATCCGGCGCTCTAACCGACTGAGCTACAACCACCATTTTTGAGACTGCAAAGATAGGAGATTATTGGCTTTTTGTCAAGTTAAAAGATACTGGATTTAGGGTTTGTCTGCAGCTTTTGCCCCTTCGGCCTTACTTAAAGAGTTGATCCAGGCCGCAATTTTTTGGGCATCGGCTTTGGGAACTTGCGGCATAGGAGGCTTTTCGGTGGCGTAGTCGGGCCAGTTTTGGGGCTTGGGGTTATAAATCAAGTTCACAATTTGGTCATTGGTATAGTTGCGTTTGGCCACTGCCTGATAGGCGGGTCCGACCTGCCGTTTTTCGGTGTTGTGACAAGCCAGACAGGTGTGCCGCGACAAAAGGCCCTTCACCTCATCGTAGGTGGGGACTGCACTTGCAACGAGTTTCCCACCCGGAGTTACTTTTGCAGTTGCGCCAACTTTCGTGCCCGGTTTGGCTGCGGGGGTAGTTCCCTTTTTGGCGGTTGCCGAATTGCGCGTGCTGGTTTCCGAAAGAGCCATTTTCTGGCCTTCGGGAATGTTATTCAGGGTGTAATAGGCAATGGGGTGAACCAGCGAGTGTGAGCCTTCCGTAGCCCGAACGCCATCCAGGGTTAGCTGATGAATGTAATTCTGGCGGAGGTTGTCGACTACGACTCGCGCTTTCAAACCATCGGCTGACAGTTTCACACCCTTCAGCGCGTGAGTTTGTTTGTTCACCGTGGGACTGCCATAAACCGGGTGGTATTTATAAGTGAAACTTTCGACTTTATAAGAGGCCAGGTCTTCTGCTGAAGCGCGGTCAACGGGTTTGGTGAATTCTACCTCAAACCCGTCGGGCATGGCCCGCACCGCCCGCATTTCAAAGGGTAGCCGGTTGTTCCAAACCAGGCGTTGCAGACCCTCGTTGGCGGTGCCGGCCGATCCCCAACCCCGGTTGGTTTCGCCCGCAAACAGTGACCCGTCGGGTGCCCAGGCCATCCGCAACACCCCCGACTGGAAGCCAGTCCGAAACTCAATGGCCGCTCCCTGGAATTCGCCCTTCACTTTCTCCATGAATACCCGCGAAATTTTGCTCATGCCCTGGTCACTCACCAATAGCTGACCGGCAAACGGCCCGAAAACTCCCTTCGGAATCTCCACAATTTCGGCGTTCGAGATGCCCAGAATGCCGTGGGGTAACCAAACCGCTGGCAACTTGATATCAGGAATTTGTTTTTTAGCCTCAAAGAGAAAATCAGGAGTTTCATTCACCACGTTTTCGGGCTTGATGTATTTGCCAGCCGCGTTTTTGTCCTGCCGTGGTCCCACGCGGGCGTAAAGTTGTTCGGTGGTTAGTTTCAGCGGAGAGCCAGGTAAATTTGTCCACTTCAAACCGGCAGGGTGGCCCGTGAACGCTCCTTTTGTTACGTGTGTGATACCACCCGATCCCTGCCAATCGCCCTGATTATCCGCATAAAAAAAGTCGCCGTTTATCATGCCCAAACCAGCCGGCGAGCGCATACCGGTGGCCCAGGGCTCCATGCGACCGTCTTCGTAAATCTTCATAGTCCAGCCCCGATAAGGCACCCGGCTTTCACCCCGCCACCATTCTTCGTCGCCAAAAGCCACGTTACCTGTCACGAAGAAGCCCCCGTCGGGCGCAATTTTTGGCCCAAAGCTATATTCGTGATAATGCCCTGACAAGGGCCAGGCATAGACCGTTTCGAACAAATCGGCTTTGCCATCTTTGTTCGTATCGACCATTTTGGTCAGTTCTCCGCGTTGGGCGCAATAGAGGGCACCGTCTTTATAAGCCAGTCCCAAAATCTCGTGTAGACCCGAGGCAAAACGGCGGAAATAGGGTTTGCGGCTTGTGGGATTTTCCACAATCCAGACATCGCCCCGGCGCGTAGCCACACCCAAATCGCCATTGGGAAGCATGGCGAGGCCTCCCACTTCGAGCAGGGTGCCTTCGGGAGCGGATACTTTTAGAATTTTAAAAAAGTCTTCTTCTTTGGGCGATTCCTGCGCCCGCACGGGCATCAGGGCTGATGCGAGAATGCTTATACCCAGAAGATACGATTGAATACGGTTCATAACGACTTAGAAAAGAATGGAGTAGATCAATTTTGATTTCACCGGCACAACGAGTTCCTGCTTGCCGCCGATGGTGCGGACAGCGGGAGCAGCTCCATCGGCATTGTCGAGCCGGAGGTAGGTGTTCCCGTCGACCACATACAGGCCATTTTCGAGCGACTTAATGCTGTTGCCACTCATCAGGCGGGCAAACAGGGGCGTTGCCGCATTCTGCACGGTCAGCTCCCGACGGAAACCCTGACCGTTTTCCAAAACCCGAAGTTGATCTTCTACGGTTGCGCCGTAGGTCATGTAGCGAAACGTGGGGCGGTCCTGCTCATCGAGGGTATACCCTTTAGGGCGAAAGTGACTTCCGGTGGTATCGGCTGGCCAGGTCGTTTGGTCAGAACTCGTAGGAGTCAGCATCAGCGCAGGTCTGCCGAAGTGTTGCACCATGCCCGTTGGCCGCGAGGAGCCATCGCCCCGGTCGTTCCACATGGGTGTAGTGTCCAGAAATGTGCCTCGCCAAACCTGCACCACCGAACCATTGTCGAGGTCATACGTATAATGAACCTGCTCCGGCGAACCCACCGAAACCGCGTGGGTTACCCGATAGGCTCCCCGGTTGTTTTGGCCCATCACGCCCGTTGCTGGTATACCGGGCAGGTCCATAAACGAGCGCAGCAGCGTGTTGGTGGAGGCTTCAACCAGAATGGGGTCGGTAGGATCTTCGTCGGTCAGGGGGTCAGTGAGGGTGTATTCACGTACGCCCGGTCCCGATACGGCAAGGCCAAGATTTGGCTTCACCCAATCCACGAACTTGCTGTAGATCAGTTCAAAAGGCATATCGCCAGCGGGCAGATCAATGGTGCCGTTGCCGCTCCATTCTGCTTTGGCAATCACAGGTTTATTGTTGATGCGCAAGACCCCACCGCCCCCCGGCACACCGAGGTTAAAGTGATAGCTGCCCGGCTCCTGTACCTTCAGGGTGCCGGTATAACGAATCAGGAACTCGTTGGTCAGCGCATTTTGAGCACCCGACAATTCGGTAACAGGCCCTTTGGCTTCGGGGGGTAATTTGGCGTAAGTTGGTTCCTGCTCATATTTCCCTTTATAGACTTCATAGGCCAACCCAGTCAACTCCGGGCGGGGTTTGCCATAGGCCATCAATTGAATGTTGCGGAAGGCCACAGCCCCGTGATCACCCTGAAGCATGAGGGCCCCGGTGGGTTTCTCGTCGGTGAAAGCTGCTGAACGGGTAGGGCCGCTAAGTTCCTGATTTTCGTGGAGCAACACACCGTTCAACTCAACCCGCACCATTTTGGCATTCTCTGTTTTCTTACCTGACCCATCGAAGCGGGGAGCCTGAAACGAGATTTTCAGGTGTTGCCACAAACCCGGTGCGCGGCTGGCATTCTGACGAGCCGCGTGGCCCTCGTAGCCTTTCTGACCTTCGGGGCGGCTATCGTCCCAGCGTTCGTAGATAGAGCCATTGTCCACCACTTTGGGGTTCCGAACCCCCCAGCTATCGAACAACTGCACCTCATAGCGGCCTTGCAGATACACTCCAGAGTTGGAACCTTTGGCCATCATGAAATCGAGTTCGAGGTCGGCATCACCATGCTCAAGTGTAGTGAGCAAATTATAAGCCTGGCCAAATTCGGGCTTGACGGGGATATTGACCAACACCCCCGCACCGGGTTGGCTGGTGAGTTGGTTTGCCTGGCTCAAACTAGCCGAAGCCTCGCCTGCAATGCGCCAGTTGGCCGAGGGTTTTTGAAAAGCACTTAGATCAGTGAGGGGCAGGGATGGGGCAGTCGGGGGAGCCGGTTGGGCCATCACTGCCCCACTCCATACGAGCAACCCGGCACTGAGCAGCCGGGGCAACGAGAAAATATAAGTCATGTGGTTGAACAAGTGAAATTTGGAAGATCAAAGGTAGTCAAAATAATAGCTGGTCGTGCCGAGGGGGGGCTGGCCAGAACCGGGTATTTTTTGTATCTTCACGCAACTAAAACCAATGGTTATGGTAGCCCAGAAAGTATATGTCACCCCCGACGAATACCTGCGCCTGGAACGGGAGGCCGACTTTAAAAGCGAGTACATCGACGGAGAAATTATTCCGCTCAATCAAGACACTAGGAACAACATAGCAGGTGGATCAGTCAATCACAATCGGATTGAAGACAATGTATATGGTGAGTTTTACATTCATCTGCGTGGCAAAGGTTGCCGTGGTTTCACCAGCGACCAGCGCGTGAATGTACCAACCAACTCGCTCTATTCATACCCCGACATTGTAGTAGTTTGCGGCCCAAACCAATACCACGACGATCATCGCGACATACTTACCAACCCCATGCTGATTGTGGAAGTGCTGTCGCCCAGCACCGGGGCTTTTGACCGGGGCGAGAAATTCGCGCTGTACCGTCACTCGCCAACCTTCACCGAATATCTGCTGATTGATTCCGAAAAAATCCGGGCCGAAGTATTCCGTAAACACGCCGAGGGCTTCTGGTTTCTGGCCTCCGAAGCCGATCAGCCCGATGGAACCATTGAGCTAACCAGCATCGGCCTGACGCTGAATATGGCCGTAGCCTATGCGGAAACCGAGGGCGTTTTGGCCTGATTATACCCTACAAATCCCCCAAAAACGCCTGAATTGCCCCCGTAACAGCTTCGGGTTCCTCGATGCTGGATGTGTGGCCCCCGCGTGGCATTACAACCAACTGCGAACCGGCAATATGTTCGTGAATTTTGTGGGCTTTGGCGGGAACGGTGGCCACGTCTTCCTGACCTACAATCACGAGCGTTGGCACCTTAATTTTCCCCAACTCCGGCAGAATCGGTAGCCGGTCAATCACCCCGTTGACGGCCCGGACAATACTCTTTTTATTCTGCTTGAGTTGGTTGGTCCAGTACCGTCGTTCATCGGTGCGGGCGGGGTCTTCGAGAAACGTTTTGCCAAACATGATCTTCATCACCGGCCCGGCTACGGCCCAGGTTCCCAGCCACTTCACGACCGTGGAGAGCGTTCGGTATTTGGGAACGTTTTCGGCGGGTTCGCCTTCGGCGGAGGTCTCCATCAGAATCAGCGACCGGAGCAAGTCGGGTCGGCGGGCGGCCAAACGCATCCCCACAAAGCCACCCATCGACAGACCCGCGAAATGAACCGGCCCAATGCCGAGTTGTTCAATCAGGCCAATTGCATCTTCATAAAGCGTGTCCATGTCGTAGCCGCTGGGTGTCACCTCGCTTTGGCCCTGCCCCCGGTGGTCGTAGGTAATGACCCGGTATTGGGATCGCAGTGCGGCTACCTGCTTATGAAACATATGGCCGCTCCAAAGCAATCCATGTGAGAAAACGATGGTTTGGGCATGGACTGTTGGGGCACCGGAATCCTCATAATAGAGGTTAACGCCGTTGGTGATTAGGTAGGGCATCAGGAATGATCGGTTTAGTGGGTCGAATATACTCCGTTACTGCTCTATCTGTCTGTTTTGCTGCCGAAGTTGCTCAAAAGCCCAACCGAAGTTTGGCCCCTGTGGTGAGTATTAGCTTTCCCCCGCCCGCATACTGAACCTGTCGGGCGGCTCCGGTTGTGGTGGCTGGCATCGTTACGGAGTGGCGAATTTCGACGGCATCGGTACTGGTCGGCACTCGGTTGCAAGACCAAACGGCCGGATCGTTCCAGTCGCCCGATTTTACCGAATACATGGACGTACAAAGCGTAGCCCGTACCGTAACGACCACCTGCCCACTCGATAGGCCAACCCCACAGGCGTTGCTGACACCCCCGATTGTGTAGGTGGTGGTGTTAACCGGCGATGTGGTAAATGCTAACGGCGAGCTACTGATATTGCTGAACGACTGCCCATTACTCAACGTCAGGTTCCAGGGGCTGCTGCCCGTAAACACGACTAAGAGCGTAGCAGCCTGTCCCGATGTAATGGTTTGCGAACCCGTCAGCACAGCCGTAGGTGAACTACAGCTTGTCAACATAGTGAACGAAGCCGACTGCGTGACCGACCAACGCCCGGCATTATCTTTGGCCCGGACGTAAAGCTGATGCCTGCACGTTGGCAAACCCGCCAGTGGAAGATCGAGCAGGGCCTCTACGTCGCTGCCGGGGTTGGGTGTAAAGGGCATGGTTTGTCCGCGTCCCTCGCCGGGGTCGGTATCCACGTAGCATTCCACGCGGGTAATCTGACTGCTGATGGTGGGTAAAATGATAAACGGGCGGCTGTGGGTGGCCGACCATTGGCCCGTTTGATTGCGAACCCGCACCGAAAACACGTGCAACCCTCCACTCAGTGTGGTCAGGTTAAGCGGAATCGCCACGTCGGCGAGGTTGGTGGTGCCGGGTGGGAGTTGGGCCTGTTGACCATTACCGAAGCCGGGGTCATTGTCCACGAAATACTCCACCCGGTCGAGGGTATTGGCATTACCGGCCAGCGATCCCAGTATCAC
>JAJAYX010000379.1 GCA_026785985.1 Rudanella sp.
CCGCTAACCTGTTTCGTATTACCCGCAATGGCGATTTTACCCTTGAAGAAAGCGACGATGTGGAGGTCGATTTTATTGACGAAGTAAAGCAGAAGATCAAAAACCGGCGATTGGGCCGTGTAGTGCGGGTCGAAATTGAAACCGTCAATTCAGCCGAACCGGGCGTACAATGGATGATTAATCTGCTCAAAAAACGGTGGGAGATAGACGATTACAACCTATTTCAGGCGGTCTCGCTGATCGACTTTACCAGCCTGTGGCAAATTATCAAACACCCTGATTTTAAGGATGATATGCCCGTGCCACACCCGCCGATTCAGCCGCTGGGCCTGTCACGGCCGGGTTTCAACCGCGAAAAACTGGCCGACATTTTCGAGACAATCCAAGAACGAGACCTGTTACTGCATCATCCGTTCAACAATTTTGAGCCAGTCATTCAACTGCTTGAGCAAGCTGCCGAAGACTCTAATGTGCTGGCAATCAAGCTCACAATTTATCGACTGGCCAAACACTCCCGTGTAACAGAAGCCTTGCTGAAAGCCGCCGAGAACGGAAAACACGTGTCGGTTCTTTTCGAGGTGAAAGCCCGGTTCGATGAGGAAAACAACATTCGCGAAGCCCAACGACTGCAACGGGCCGGTTGCTTTGTGATCTACGGTATCAGCAGTTATAAAACCCACACCAAACTCCTGTTGGTGGTGCGCAGCGAAGGCGACCGGGTGGTGCAATATGCCCACCTGTCGAGTGGTAATTACAATGAGGAAACCTCAAAAATGTATACCGACATTGGTCTACTAACGGCTAATGAGGTGATTACCCGCGACATTGCCGAGTTTTTCAATGTCATTACCGGCCATTCTTTACCCAATCGCTATCAGTACCTGATCACGGCACCGCGCAACATGCGTAAGCAGTTGATTGAGTTGATTCAGGTAGAAGCTGAGAATGCCAAAGTAGGGGTTCCAAGTGGTATCTGCGTAAAAATCAATTCGTTAGAAGATAAATCAGTTATCGACGAACTGTATAAAGCATCGCAGGCGGGTGTTCCCGTGCGACTCATTGTGCGGGGTATTTGCTGCCTTCGACCAAAGCGAAAGGGCCTGAGCGAAAACATCACCGTGCGGTCTATCGTGGGCGATTACCTGGAACATACCCGCCTTTTCTATTTCCATAACAACGGCAAACCCAAAATCTACGGCGGTAGTGCCGACATGATGGTGCGCAGCCTCGACCGCCGGATCGAGTCGCTGTTTTTGCTGGTCGACGAGCGGGTTCAACAACAAGCTATTCATATCCTGAATTATAACCTCCGTGACAACGTAAACGCTTACGATCTAAACGAGGATGGAAATTATCAGAAATGTGAAGTATACGAAGGTCAGGAGCCATTCGACATTCACAAACGGTTTTTCGAGGTAAACTGGTTCGATGTGATGCAGGCGCGGCTCTTTGAGGGTGAACACCAGGAAAAACCTATCCCCGAAATCCATCTTGAAGAAAGCGAAGAGCGAGCAATAGCGGATATTTAATTGCCTATATTTGACGACTACGGAAACCATACGGGTGCATTTGCCGGAGGATTTGCGAATGAACGATGATGAGTTCTTCCGTTTTTGCCAGGATAACCCTGACCTGAAGTGTAAAAACGGAGACATTATTGTCATGGGGCTTCCTGTGCTTTTGGGCGATGATGTATTGCCGGGCTTCACGCTGGATTTGGCGCAATTAATGCAATAATACCGTACACGGTGTATCTTCGTGGTTTCGGGCCAGCTTGTAATCCGAAAATCATCGTATGCAGCGTTTTACCGGCCTAATCGGCATCGTACTTATTCTGGGCATCGCCTTCGCGATGTCGAACAATCGCAAAGCAATCAACTACCGCACCGTAGGTGTGGGCCTGACTCTCCAGTTCGGCCTGGCAGTTTTTGTTCTTAAAACCACCATCGGGCAACAAATTTTTCAAACCATTGGCTACTATGTCGAACGCCTGTTGAGCAAGGCATCGAAAGGAGCCGAATTTGTATTTTCTCCGCTGGTGAAACCCGATGTGTTAACCAAAGCATTCGGGCCGGGTAACGACTTCATCTTCTTTTTCACGATCATCCCGACCATCATTTTCGTGGCCGTTCTGGTGAACATTATGTATCACCTCGGCATCATGCAACGGGTTGTGGCTGTGATGGCGCGGGGCATGAAATGGCTCATGGGCGTAAGTGGGGCCGAAGCCCTCAGCAACGTGGCCAGCACATTTGTGGGGCAGGTAGAAGCCCAGATCATGGTGAAACCCTACCTCAAAACCATGACCAATTCTGAGCTTCTGGCTTCAATGGCGGGAAGCTTTGCCTGCATTGCGGGTGGGGTTTTGGCGGTCTATGTCTCGCTGGGTGTACCGGCACCTTATCTGCTCGCAGCCAGTATTATGGCCGCGCCGGGTGCCCTGGTCATTAGCAAAATTGTGTTTCCCGAAACAGAAGTCTCTGAAACACAGGGTACAGTAAAAGTAGAGATCAAGAAGGCACATGCTAATCTGCTCGATGCGATTGCCTCTGGAGCCAGCGAGGGCCTGAAAGTGGGCTTCAACGTGATTGCCATGTTAATTGGCTTCATCGCCCTCATCGCCCTGCTTGATAGCATTCTCTTCCGCATTGGCTTCTTTATTTTAGGAATGGAGAACCTAAGCCTCAACTACTTACTCGGTAGCCTGTTCTCGGTGTTTGCCTGGGCAATGGGTGTACCTACAAAAGACGTTCAAACTGCGGGCGCACTGATGGGTACCAAAATGGTAGTTAACGAGTTCGTGGCGTACCTCGATCTGGTAAAAATCAAAGATACGCTTGACCCAAAAACAGTGGCTATTGTCAGCTTTGCTTTGTGTGGGTTTGCCAACTTCTCATCCATTGCCATTCAGGTAGGCGGCATCAGCGAATTGGCCCCCACCCGCCGGAGCGACCTTGCTAAGTTGGGTTTTAAAGCCCTGATCTGTGGCACTCTTGCCAGCTATATGTCGGCAACTCTCGCAGGGCTTTTATTGTGACAGGCGAAGGGTGAATAGTGAAGGGCGACTGACGCACGTTTTGTGAATGGGTCAGTCACCCCTCCTCCCTTTCCTCCTTGCTCCTCATTAAGGATACATCGCCTTCACCGTCGCTATATCCATTGGCGACAATCCGTCGCGCTGGATTGAGTAAATGGAACCGTCTTTTTTAGTAATCGTTGGTTGTCCATTGCTCGAAAAATCGTAGGGACTATACATCATAACCGAGCCGAAATCAATCGCCGAGCCAAGGTCGAATCCGTCGTAATTGGCTTGTACGTAGGTTTGGAAGTTGTTCTCGGCTCCCGACTGGATGTTTCCGAAATTTATGGTTACCTGCTGATCGCGATCGGCGCGGTTCTGTTCGTGCCACAATCCAACTGTATGGCCAATTTCTTGGATAATATTCCCGAGAGTACAGGCAGTACTGAGGGTAATGTACTGCTC
>JAJAYX010000380.1 GCA_026785985.1 Rudanella sp.
CGGCAGCATCACCATTGACGAAGACCTGATGGAAGCCGCTGGCATTCTCGAAAATGAGCAGGTACACATCGTCAATAACAACAATGGCGAACGCCTGATTACCTATGTGATTAAGGGCGAACGCGGCACCGGCATTATTTGTCTGAACGGGGCAGCCGCCCGCCGGGCGCAGGTTGGCGACATCATCATTATTATTTCTTACGCCATGATGACCACCGACGAAGCCCGCACCCACAAACCGACGGTCATTTTCCCGGATGATACTAACAAACTGATAAAAGGGTGAAAAACGCGCTTAAATACCTGATTTCGTTGGCAGTGGCCGGAGGGCTGCTGTGGTATGTTTTCAACGATATTGACCTACCCGCCATGCTTACGGCCATCGGTCAGGCCAATTACCGCTGGGTGGCTGTGTATGGCGTATTGATCATGGTGGCCCATTGGAGCCGGGGCGTTCGCTGGGGCTTGCTCATGGAGCCGGTCGTGAACCAGAAAATAAGCCAAACCAACCTCACAATGGCTGTTTTGACGGGTTATTTTGCTAACCTGCTTATTCCGCGAATGGGCGAAGTGACTCGTTGTGGCACCCTCAACCGCACCAACGATGTGCCGGTGAATATCAGTTTCGGAACGGTGGTGGCCGAACGAATCTTCGATGTGGTCATGTTGCTGTTGCTCATTGGACTAAACTTTGTGCTGGAATTCAGTCGGTTAAGTGCATTTCTGACTGATTTTCTGAACAGTAAATTCAATTTCGGGAAGCTACAGGATAATTCGTGGCTGCTGATTGTGGCCGGTATTGGTCTGGTTAGCGGTATTGCCGGGGCCTGGTGGCTCTTCAATCGGTATAAAGATCGGCTGATGCAAAACCCACTGCTGAACAAGGTGATTTCGTTTGGTCTTGGACTCCTCGAGGGCCTGTTAAGCGTTCGGAAACTCCGCAATCCGGGTCTGTTCATTTTCCACACGCTGCTGATCTGGACAATGTATTATGGCACCACCTACGTACTGTTTTTTGCCATGCCCCAAACCGCACAACTCGGCCCACTGGCTGCGTTGACGATCCTGGTTATGGGCAGTATCGGTATGGCTGCCCCAACCCAGGGCGGGCTGGGTGCGTTCAATATCCTGGTCGGCTCGGCTCTGGTATTGTATGGCCTGACGCAGCAGGACGGGCAAACGCTGGCCACGCTGATGCTGTTGTCGCAGTGGATTTTCGTGATTTTGTTTGGCGGAATCAGCTTCTTGGTTGTGCTGGCCCGGAGCCGGAACACACCGGCAAAGGAGGTAGAGGTTGCGCGGTAAAATTTACAATAGTATGACTTCCTCCAAAATCCTTTCCCTTTCCCAAGCCATTGAACAGGCTGCCCAATGGAGGGCTGAGGAGCAGCGCATTGTATTCACAAACGGCTGCTTCGATATTGTTCACCTCGGCCACCTCGACTACCTCGAAAAAGCCCGCGCCCTCGGCGACCGGCTTGTTCTGGGCCTTAACACCGATGCTTCGGTAAGCCGCATTAAGGGCCTCCTTCGCCCGGTTGTGAACGAGTATGCCCGTTCCCGCATGATGGCGGCTATGGCGTTTATCGACCTTGTGGTGCTGTTTGATGAGCCAACACCCAAAGAACTGATCGAAGCCATTCGGCCCGATATTCTCGTGAAGGGCGACGATTATACCGTTGCTACCATTGTAGGGGCCGATTTTGTGTTGGCCAACGGTGGCAGCGTCGAAACAATTCCGCTGGTAAAGGGCTACTCAACCACGAGTTTGATTGAGCGAATCAAGCAGAGTTTTTGAAAAAACGGTGGTGGGTGGGGTTGGCTCATGCGGCTAACATTGCCGGTATTGGGGTAACTCACTTTCTTTTCTTCTGCTGAATCAATGTAATATAGTGTTCAACAGTTCCTAAAGGCATGGTAAAGGCATCTGAAATTGCTTTCACGTCCATCCCCAAACTAAGTAGTCCTTTGATAAACTGAATGCTGGTTTATTCAGTGCCTTGTTGCATACCCTTCTGTATGCCTTTCTCAATTCCTTCCTGAACCCAGGTTTCGTAAGCTGACATAATAACGCTACGGAACCGGGCATTCGAGCTTGTCGGGTTCGGTTAAGGCAGCGGCTGGGTATCCGGGTATTCAGATTGCCAAAGACCCCATTCCCGAACAGGTGGTGTTTATGCGGTCTGACCATTTCAATTTCGTCCGGCAGGGAATTCCCGCCCTGTTCGTGAAAAGAAAGCGGCTCCACCACCGGCGACTCCCGCGATGGCATCAAACTCAACCTCGATTGGCGGGCCACCATCTACCACACCCCGCAGGACGCCATGAACCAACCCTTCGTCTGGACTGCTGCGGCCCGGCATGTGCAGTTGCAGTTTTTGATTGGCTAACTCACGGCTCAGGCCGACGAACGCCCGGTCTGGAACAAAGACGATTTCTTCGGAACCAGGTTTGGAAAATGACAGGAACATGGATCAGGCACAAAACGCCCCGCTTTTTTGTTACGTTGGCAACGGGTTAATGAACCCCAAACCTAACTTAATCTGACCATGGCAGGTGCTTATTTAATTGGTATTATTGTCTTCGCTATCAGTGGCTTTGTGAGCTGGCGTTTGCGGAGCAAGTTTAACGAATATTCACAAATTGGGTTGAGCAATGGCCTTAGCGGGGCCGAAATTGCCCAGAAGATGCTCGACGAGAACGGCATCCACGATGTGAAAGTGTTGTCGGTGGAGGGTATGCTGACCGACCACTACAACCCACAGGATAAAACCGTGAACCTGAGTGCCGACGTGTTTTATGGGCGTAGTGTGGCGGCTGCGGCCGTAGCCTCGCACGAGTGCGGACACGCCGTGCAGCATCAGGTGGCCTATGCCCCTCTGAAATTCCGGTCGGCCATTGTGCCGTTCGTATCGGTGGCCTCGAAATACATGCAGTGGGTGATCCTGGCGGGCGTACTGCTTATTAATACCTCCATTATTCCGCTGGCAATTGGGGTCGCCCTGTTTGCCCTGACAACGCTGTTTAGCTTTATAACGCTGCCGGTTGAGTTTGATGCGAGCAAGCGGGCGTTGGCCTGGATTCAGAGCCGCAACATAGTCAACCCGCGCGAATACGATTACGCTAAAGATGCCCTCAAATGGGCGGCTATGACTTACGTGGTGGCCGCTATCGGTTCGTTGGCAACCTTGCTTTATTATGTCAGTATGTTGATGGGAGCGCGTCGCAGTGGCTAAGGCAGATTAACATTCCTTTAAATCTATCGGATTAATTGCCGATAATTAAGTGGCCGGTTGAACATCGGCCACTTTTTTTATATCTTGCCGTATGGACATTTTTTCACGCCCAGGTTTAGTTCCGGTTTCTATGATAAGTTTATCGCTTAATCAGAACAAATTGACATAATTGCATAAATTAATAATTCTGGTATATAGTTTGTAGTTGTTCGCTGGTTCAGGCAAACGGTCGTTTTTGATGGTTTGCCGAGGCCAACTCACCAAGCGACAACTGCGTTATGCCTTACTTAGATCCGTATAGTTCTGTGCTAACAGCTAAAACAGCGGCCCACTTGTTGCGCCGGGCCACCTTTGGCCCTACCCAGGCCGAAATCACGGCGTTTACGGGCATAACCGCCAGGCAGGCTGTACAGCTATTGATCAACAACATCAATTATAATCCACCCCAACCCGTTGATTTAGATACCCAAAAGGCGAGTGTCGGGCAGCTTTATTTGCAGAACAGTTCGACACCTGCCGGGCAGTATATATCGTTTAACGGCGACCGAAACATTGATCTGGGGCTGTTTATCAAGTACTGGTGGCTCGAATTGATGACCCAACAGACGGGAACCCCCAACCTGCTCGATAAGCTTACGCTGTTCTGGCAAAACCATTTTGTGACCACCCGCGAGGTGGTGGAGGATTACCGCTTTGTGTGGAGTTACCTGAAATTATTGCGCGACAATTCGCTGGGAAACTTCCGCGATTTAGTTACCAAAGAACCTGCCATGTTACTCTACCTCAACGGCGACATGAACGAGGTAGGAAAGGACAAAGCCAACGAAAATTATGCCCGCGAATTGCAGGAACTCTTTACGGTGGGAGCGTTGGATGCCGATGGTAACAAAAATTATACCGAAGATGATGTGAAGAACGCTGCGAAAGTGCTGACTGGCTGGAAACACACAAACTTTGGCGTAAAAGGGTCTACTTCTTTTACTGGCGTTTTTGTAAATAACGCAAGTTGGAAGCTGAACGGTTAAGCTATGGTAGCACTCGTGCTTTCGTTTTTACCCTTAATTCTGGTCAAAATCACTTATTTTTGGCAGAACTATTGGCCTTTTAGACCCTAAAAAATGACGCCATAGCTTAGCCGTTCAGCTTCTAAAATCCTGATGATGGATCGATCGCCCCGCACCACCTGGGAATTTGAATGGAATCAATATCGACGAACCGTAACATACCCTGACACTTACACGACCATTCAGATCAAAAACGCAAAGGCAACTGTCAATTGGCGGCTGCAAACCCTGATGCGTTATAGACTCCAAATGGCCGAGTATCATCTCCTGTAATTAGTATGCCCTATCTCGACGTTTACACGACTTCTTTAACGGCTAAAACAGCGGCTCACCTCCTGCGCCGAACCACGTTTGGCCCCACTCAGGCTGAGATTACGGCCTTTACGGGCCAAACAGCCACGCAGGCGGTACAAACGCTCATCGCAAACATCAATTATACCCCGCCCCAACCCGTCGATTTAGACAGCACCAGAGCCACGGCGGGCCAGCCCTATCTGCAAAATAGTTCGACCCCTATTGGGCAGTATTTGCCCTTCGATGGCGACCGAAATTTTGCGTATGGGCTATATATCAAATATTGGTGGCTGGGGTTGATGGCCAAGCCGACCAACGGCCCTAACCTGCTCGACAAACTCACGCTATTTTGGCAAAATCATTTCGTGACAACCAGCGAAGTGGTTGATGATTACCGCTTTGTGTGGAGTTATCTGAAGCTGTTACGCGACAATTCGCTGGGGAACTTCCGCGATTTAGTGACCAAAATCAGCAAAGAACCTGCCATGCTGCGCTACCTCAACGGCGACATGAACGAGTCGGGCGCAGGCAAAGCCAACGAGAACTACGCCCGTGAGTTGCAGGAGTTGTTCACGATGGGAACAGTGGATGCCAGCGGCAACGCCAACTACACCGAAGATGACGTGAAAGCAGCCGCCCGCGTGCTGACGGGCTGGAAATACACCAATTATTGGACAACCGGCTCTACCTCCTTTGCCACCACGTTCAATAGCACTAAACACGATGCCACCAACAAAACGTTTTCGACTAAATATGGCAATGGTTTGGGGGTTACAATCATAGGCCGCACGGGAGCCACAGCGGGCGATCTGGAACTGACCGATCTGGTGACGATGCTGCTGAATCACCCCCAAACCCCGCGCTTCATTTGCCGTAAACTCTACCGCTGGTATGTGAACCCCGATGTGACACCTGCCATCGAAACCAACGTGATTGTGCCCCTGGCAGCTTTGCTGGTGAGCAGTAACTACGCTATTCGACCCGTGATCGAGAAACTGTTGACGAGTCAGATTTTCTTTGATGACACCAACATTGGGGCCATCGTGAAATCGCCCGCTGAGCTGATGGTGGGGACTACCCGGTTTTTTAATCAGCCCGTACCGGCTCTCTCGCCCAGTGTGGCTCCCTACAAAACACTGTTCGATTTTATCCACTGGCGAATGCGCGATCTGCAACTCGATCTGATGGATCAGCCCACGGTGTTTGGCCATGAGCCTTATTACCAGACGGGCTACTCCAAAAACTGGATTAACACCACCACGATGGCCCTGCGGAATGATTTCACGGACGCGCTCATCTGGCGGTGGCTCACGGTGGATGCCAGCACGAACTACAAATATGGCATCGACCTGATTGCCTGGGTCACGCCCCTGCAAACCAATTTCGGCAGTTTTGTGACCCCGCCCACCACAGCGGCACCGTCGCCCGCGCCCACAACCCCGCCCATTTCCTGCGTGGTCGTGTTGGATGCGTTCCTGTTGAATTTGTTTGCGACTGATTTGGCACAGAACCAAAAAGATTTTCTGATTGATACAATCATGATGCAGGCTATTCCGCGCACCTCATGGGAGTTTGAGTGGAACACGTATCGACGCACCGTGACCTACCCGGCGAGTTATACGATTTCGCAGATCAGTAATGCCAGGAATGCGGTGAACAACCGCCTGAAGAACCTCATGAAATACCTCTTCCGCATGGCGGAATACCATATTTTCTAACTACCTGTGCTATGAACCGTAGAAAATTTTTAACCGCTGCCTCCTCATTGGCTCTGCCGTTGGCCCTGAATGGATTCGGCATGAAAGCGTTGGCCCACAACTCTAACCTCGTGAAATCGTTGCTGGCTGCCAACGTTCCTTATACCGACCGGGTGCTGGTGATTATTAACCTCAACGGCGGCAACGACGGGATGAATACGGTGATTCCGCTCGATCAGATGTCGGCCTACACCACCCTGCGGAGCAACATCGCCATTCCACAGAACAAGGTGCTGACGCTGGCGGGTAACGATCTCACCGGCCTCCATCCCGCCATGACCGGCCTGCGCGATCTGTATAACGATGGCAAACTAAGCATTATTCACTCGGTGAGTTACCCAAATCCTGACCAGTCGCACTATCGCTCGTCGGACATCTGGATGACGGGTGAGGATTCTAACCAGACCTACGAAACGGGTTGGGCAGGTCGCTATTTAGACGACCGCTTTCCGAACTATCCAGCCAACTACCCGAACCTCACGATGGAAGACCCGCTGGCCATTCAGATTGGGTATTTGACCTCGACAACGTTGCTTGGCCCTACGCAGTCGATGGGCATTGCCATTAACGACCCCAACAGTTTTTACTCGCTGGTTGGTGCGGCTTCGGCCACCTCGCCCGACTATCTGCCCTGCTGCGATGCGGCACTGCTGTTTGAGATCTTGCGGTAATCCTTGCTCATCGAGCCAAGTCGAAAAATGCTCTGCAACTCCTGGTTGATCATGGCCGGGGATGTTTTTATCAAGAAATTCCTTCAAAGCCTTAAGCGAACGATCAGTCCCCCGAAAAGTCGAAAAGTCAGACGAGGTGCCAGCGATCAGATCATAGGTTGGGGCAATAAAAGAATCTTGAATAGAAATCTTACGACGCAGTGAATCAAGTTGCGATTTGTAATCTCCTAAAGTTGATCGTGAAAACGGGTCCAGCCCATACAAAGCCATGTC
>JAJAYX010000381.1 GCA_026785985.1 Rudanella sp.
GTATCCTGACTAAAAACGGTGGCTGATACCTCCACCAAGCATCGAACTGATGCCCGCACCTTTTAGGTTGGCCACGCGCAGTCGGACATCAAGGCCCCATCGCGAGTTGAACAACCACTCATATTCGGTGGCGAGATGCCCGCCAGTATTCAGTCCGTGCAATTGTTGCCTGTCAATTGCGACACCTCCCGTACTACTCGGAGAGGAAAGGATTCTGGCACCCCGGTATGTATTTTCGCGACGATACCAGGCCGACACACCGACGCCTAACCGCAAAGCGTGGCGCGGGTGACGCAGAAAATCATAAAACACGGTGGCATCGGCCGTGAAGCGTTCGCGCCGGTTTGGGCCGGGGTCAATGCCGTTAAATAGCTGCGTCAATGTGCTGATATAGAGGTAGCCCGCTTCGGCGGCTACTACAATACGGTCATTCTTGAAATGTCGGGCTAAACGGCCCATGTAGCGCGTACCAACGGCATCGGGCGCATCGAGCGAAGTAAGGTCAGCTCCCAGCCGAACAGAGCTTCGACCATACGGTGACTGAGCCTGTAGCGTACCTGAAAGTAACAGACTACCAATCAGAAGGATATAACGGTTCATGGTGGTGTAGATTTAGTGAGCGTACCAATCAATAGTGAGCGAGCCAGTGGCCCCAGGCATACCTGTCACCAATAGTTCTACCGCATCTTGTGAATAAAAATCATCGCTAAACCCTTTGTTTGTGTATGTTCCAGCCGCCAGCGTGTCGCGCCGAACCCGAACCCGTTTCAGATCGGAACCAAACTGATCCACAGCCAGCATAACAGGTTTGCTGATAGTGCCGCTTACCCGAAGCGTCAGCCTATTTGGGTTGTTATTGCGGGCAGGAAGCAGCGTACGAAGCGGGGCCGAAAAGTTGTTAATCAGGACGCGCTGGTAGTATTTGTCGATGGTCGTAATGTCCCGACAACTGGCTAATGCAGACAGAAAGAGCAGCAGTGTGACTGTGCGGTTTTGAAATAAATGCTTCATGTGATGAGTGTGTAACTGATGCGATGGACTTACTGCGAAAAAGCAATTTTCATCATTGCGACTTTACCGGAATTGCTGAAATTTGACATCCCCTTTTGAATCAAAAGCCAATGCACTTGTGCGAGTGGACTGATAACCCCACGGAGCTTCTATAAACGTGTTCAGTTTTATTTGAGGCTGCGGAACAGGCATTGGTGGTGTAACATTGGGAGTTAGTTTACAAGCTGTTATACCAAATACAACTGTAGTGAAAAGGAAAAGAAATAGGGTTTTCATGATGAGATAGAAGTAGGGCAACGGTGCGCTGAGGCAAATATACATATTCCGAGATTGTATCTCAAAACGTAAGTAATCAACTTCTGTTTCATCTTCTCTAAACCCTTGCCCCGGAATCTGGTCAAATCTGTGCAATTTGGCATCCGGCTGCATCGTACTTATACATTAGCCTTCATCATGAACCGTATTCCCATCATTCTGGCGTTTTGCCTGCTGGCAGCTACCTTTATTCTCGCCCAACAGTCGTCACTACAACCTAAACCGAAACCCTTGCCTACATCCTACGAAGCGGCCTGGAAACAAATCGACTCGCTCACCCAAAAGGGCCTGTGGCAGTCGGCTTTGACCCAAACAAACGCCCTCTACGACCGGGCGAAAGCGGAGAAAAACTACCCTCAAGTGGCCAAAGCCAGCATTGGGCGGGGTGGCCTAACCATGCAACTTGACCCGGCGCAGTTGCCTGTCCACATCAAAACACTCGAAGCCGACACCCGGCTGTTGCCCGAACCAGCCCGCTCGGTGATGCAGTCGGTGCTGGGCGATGCCTATGTGGCTTTCTATCAGCGTAATCGTTACCGAATTTACGACCGGAGTCGCGTGGTCGATACCGAAAAAACGACCGACTCCACCGACCTCACGACCTGGGATGGACCACGCATTGCCCAAGCTGCCACCCGCGCTTACGTGGCTTCGATTCAGAACGAAAAAGAACTACAGGCTACACCCATTTCGGCCTATGCGCCCGTGGTGCAACCCGGCGACAAGGAAGGCGAAAAACTACGCCCAACTCTGTTCGATTTGTTGGCGCACCGGGCCATCGCCTTTTTCCAAAACACCGAATTTGAGACCCAGAACAACGTTTTTCGGTTTGAACTCGACCGACCTGACTACTTTGCCGACCCCGATACCTTTGCCAAACTAACTCTGACGACCCCGCCCAATGCCGGGCAAACGGGCCGGATGCTGGCCCTGAAAACGTATCAGCGGTTGCTGACTTTCCACTCGAAACAGGCCACCAAAACGCCCGATGCGTTGGTTGATGCCGATTTGGGGCGGCTCCGGTTCGTTCGGCAATACAGCACTGTTTCGGATAAAGACACGTTGTTTCAGCAGAATCTGGAACGGCAAATCGCCCGCTGGAAAGGCCAACCTGTTGAGGCTGAGTATGCCGTTGCACTCGCGCAACTGCTTCAGGAACAGGGGGGTCAGTATCAGCCGCTCACGAAACCTGCCAACAAATGGGCCAACAAACGAGCTGCCGA
Source organism: Rudanella sp. (assembly GCA_026785985.1). Lineage (GTDB taxonomy): Bacteria > Bacteroidota > Bacteroidia > Cytophagales > Spirosomataceae > Rudanella. The sequence continues at coordinate 2,550 of JAJAYX010000381.1, forward strand.
TTTAAGCCGCGACATCGTGAAGCGATTTCCTAAAGCGCGGGCGGCTCAACAGGCCGGGGTAATGCTCGACCAACTCTCGATTCCATCGATTGGAGCAACGGTGGAGAGTGTGAACACGCCGGAAAAGCCGTTTTTGGCCCGTGTGGAATACCGAAACGTGCCGCAGGTACATTACCGATTGTATAAAATCACCCCCGACGAGCGGTTTACATTTGGGCAGTTGGCCTACCAAAGCGAGGAACAGCGAAACAAACTGTTCACCCAACTGCTGGCCAAACCCCTTGCCACCGAAGGCAAAACCACCCTGCCCGATGATGGTGATTTGAACCAGCATTCGGTAGAAATGCCCATCAACGGCGTTCCGCTGGGGCAGTATGTGTTGCTGGTGTCGGGCGATGCCACGTTCAGCACTAAAGCCAAAAACCTCGCCACGGCCCTTCTGACAGTGTCGAAACTGGGGTTTGTAATGAATAATGCCTACGACGGCCCCTTTGACCGGGTCATCTACGTGACCGACCGTATAACCGGGCAACCCCTGTCTAATGCCAGTGTTCAGGTTTTCAGTGCGCTGGAGCGAAGTGGTCAAGGCCCCCGGTTTAACCCCGGCGAAAGCAAGAAAACGGATGTCAACGGACGGGTCGTATTCCCCCAAACGGTGGTTAATGGGCAGGTTTACTACGGTATTTCGCTCGGTAATGATTTGCTCTTTACCGATCAACAGTACATTTATAACCAGCAACAACCCCAGGAAGACGAGCGTCAACGAGCTATCCTTCTGTTCACTGACCGGGCCATTTATCGCCCCGGCCAACCAATCTATGTAAAAGGTTTGGTGTATGCAGGGCGCGACAACAACTTCAAGGTAGTGGCCAACGAGGCTATTGACCTGATCCTGAATGATGCCAACGGCGAAAATGTGGCCACGTTAAAGCTGACAACCAACGATTTCGGCAGTTTTACCGGCACCTTTACGGCCCCGGTTGGGCGACTGACGGGTGTGATGACCATTGTCTGCAAATACGGCCAAGCCCAGATTCGGGTGGAGGAATACAAACGCCCGACTTTTGCCGTGAAAGCCGACACCATCCGGCAGGCCATTCGCCTGGGGCAAACGGTGCGCGTATCGGCGAGGGCCCAGACGTTTTCGGGGGCCAATGTCGATGGGGCCACTGTGCGGTATCGCGCCACCCGCGCCTACGTGCA